>CAJQSN010000018.1 GCA_905614355.1 uncultured Rhodospirillales bacterium
CAGATTTTGTAGCTTCCTCAATGTTTTGTGAGTGGTAAGGGTGGTCAACTTCAACATCTATTAATTTACGAATAATTTTTTCTATGTCAAAAAGATATTCGCGTTCTTCTTCATCGCAAAATGACATTGCCTGACCTGCGGAACCCGCGCGAGCGGTTCGACCAATACGATGGACATAAGTTTCCGGGTCGTTTGGCAAATCAAAATTGATCACGTGTGTTACGCTGTCTATATCAATACCGCGTGCAGCAATGTCAGTTGCGACTAAAATTCTTAGCTTACCTTCTTTGAAGCCCTTTAATGCTTCTTGGCGCGCGTTTTGAGACTTATTCCCGTGTATTACGCCAGAACGAATATTGTTCTGTTCCAGATGTTTTGCGACACGGTTGGCACCGTGTTTAGTACGGGTAAAAACAAGTGCGCGCGAAATGTTTTGATCCTCAAGAATATGGCTCAAAAGATTGCGTTTTTGAGACTTCTCCACAAACAATACTCGTTGGTCTATCCGTTCTGCAGTCGTGGATTGGATGGCAACTTCAATCTTTATTGGATTGGCCAGCAAGCCACTAGCAAGTGTTGCGACTGCAGTTGGCATAGTAGCTGAAAACAACAAGGTTTGGCGCTGTTCTGGTACGTGTTTAGTTATTTTTTGGACATCATGAATGAAACCCATATCCAGCATGCGGTCCGCCTCGTCGAGTACATAAATTTGGATGTCGCTAAGGCTTAATTTTTTTTGATTCATTAAATCTAATAACCGGCCAGGCGTTGCGACTACAATATCGACACCACGATCAAGCGCAGCAACTTGTCTACCTTGGGACACACCGCCAAAAATCGTCGTTGTATTTATACTTAAATATTTACCATAGATCTGGATGCTATCGCCAATTTGGATAGCGAGCTCACGAGTTGGGGCTAGGATTAACGCACGTGGCTTACCAGCTTTTGGATGGCCTATTACCGCAGTAGTTAAGCTCTGTAATATTGGGAGAACGAAGGCAGCAGTTTTACCTGTTCCTGTTTGCGCAACGCCAAGTAGATCGCGCCCTGAAATCAAATGTGGTATTGATTGGGCCTGGATTGGTGTTGGCACCGCATAGCCTTGATCTGATAGAGCTCGCTGTAGGGGCTCTATTAAATCAAGCCCGGAGAATTTAGTCATGTAAGTTTTTTCTCATTTTTTGGACCGCGTCTGCGGTTGTTTCATGGGTAAAGGAACTTTTTCAACTATACCCTGTGACATCCAAACAAAACATTAACATAGTGGGATGTCTGATACAGCCTTACAAATTGTAAGGCTCGTAGTATTAAAAAATGAGGGGGAAATATTTCCCCCCATTCTCTAGATATTAGTCTCGCAGTGAAATATTTTCTGCCGCTTCTTTTCCATCACGTCCAGCAACTAATTCATAGGTTACTTTCTGGCCATCATTTAGTGTAGATATGCCTGCTCGCTCTACAGCAGAGATGTGTATGAATGCGTCTTTGCCACCGTCGTCTGGTTCAACAAATCCAAAGCCTTTTGACGCATTAAACCATTTAACTGTTCCATCAACCATATTCTTTTATTTCCTTCATGTTTAGAATGAATGTGTAGCGTCAATTATGGCGCGTCCACAAATTAAACGTTCACAATGTCAGGAAAGCAACTGGTCGATAGCAAGTTAGCGTGTCAATCAGGGCGTACACAAGACCTCTGTGTAACGTAGTACTAAGCTCGATATAACCTCTTTCAAAATAAAGTCAAGAATAACCCTTGTTTTAATTTAAATATGACCTGATATGATTTTGCTCATTCATTATCCGGGCATCAATAATATTGATAAATTATTATAGAGTAGATGGCTAAGCCTTAATGGGAATGTTCTTCCCTTCCTTGTTGTTACTCGTCATTAATAAGAAAATATCTTCTAAATCACTTTCTTTTGTTGTGAGATCAACAATTTTATATCCTGCAGCACGCACGGCATCCATTATATTTTCGACTGGAACCTTCGTGGGGGCCACTCTAAAAACCAATTTATTGTTTTTGATTAATTCAACGTTAAATTTAGTCAGCTTTTCCGGGATTTTAGTTAAGGGGGTATCGACAGTTACGATTAGTTCTTTAGTATCTAGCGATTGGAGTAGGTCTTCGGTTTTTTGGCTTGTTACTAGTCGGCCATTATCGATAATAGCGATCTGATCACAGAGCTCTTCCGCTTCCTCTAAATAATGCGTTGTTAGTAAAATGGTTGTGCCGTGTTCCCGTAATTCACGAATATATGACCAAAGTTGTTGGCGAAGTTCAACGTCAACACCAGCGGTGGGCTCATCTAGTACTAAAACTGGAGGCGAGTGTACCATCGCTTTGGCTACTAACATACGCCGCCGCATTCCACCGGATAGTGACCGTGCATAAGAATCGGCTTTGTCTAACAAACGAACGGCAGTGAGAATTTCATCAGTGCGACGTTCAGATTTGGGTACACCGTAGAGGCCTGCCTGGGTTTCAAGGACTTCTCTTGGTGTAAAGAAGGGGTCTATATTCAATTCTTGAGGGACAACACCAATGGAAGAGCGTGCCTGACGCATCTCTTTCTCAATTTCGTAATCCCACACTTTAACCTCGCCTGAGCTTTTTATCACGAGCCCTGCCATGATATTAATTATGGTAGATTTACCTGCCCCATTTGGACCCAATAAACCAAAAAAAGAACCCCGGGGTATTTTTAGGTTGATGTCAATAAGCGCTTCTTTGGGGGGTTGTATTGAATTACCAGCGTAGGTTTTATTTAGACCTTTGATCTCTATCGCATAATCTGGCAGAACTCTGGATTTTAGTGTACTCATACAGAAATACTTTCTATGTACTTTTAGTTATTAGGCGTTGTCAGTGTTTGGCCATTGTTTGAATGTGAGGTATCATCGACAATACAAGCGGTCAATGGCCAACTGAATAATGATGCAGGCTAATTTCATCAAGATGGATTAAATAAAATGGATAGAACTAAGGTTGAAGAATTAGTCGTTGTTGCATCAAAATCTGTCAGCTGTGGAGGCGGCGGTGGCTCATCAGGTCATCCAAACGTTTACTTAAAGATGGGCGATAAAAAAAAGGTTGTCTGCCCATATTGTAGCCGATTATTTGTTTTAAATATGGGTGATGCTGACGAAGCAGGCCTGGGAGCAGAAAATTAAAAGAAATGAAGCATGTTTTCCTAATTGATGGCTCTGGGTTTTTGTTTCGCGCTTACTACGGAGTTAAAACCCAAATGTCACGTCCAGACGGCACCCCTACTAATGCCGTCTTCGGATTCACCCAAATGTTGATGAAATTAGTTGACGATACGAATGCCGACCATATTGCTGTTATATTTGATAGGGCTCGTAAAACATTTAGGAACGAGATTTATGAGGATTATAAGGCTCATCGTCCACCGCCCCCTGAAGACTTAATCCCACAGTTTGAGCTTGTACGAGAAGCCACTCGAGCAATGAATATCCCAGCCGTTGATATGGAAGGTTATGAAGCTGATGATTTAATAGCAACCTATGCCCGACAGGCTGTTGAGGCTGGCGCAGAAGTAACTATTGTGTCAACGGATAAAGATTTAATGCAGTGCGTTGGCCCTAATGTTAAAATGTTTGATGCTATGAAAAATCGTGAAATTCGATCAGAGCAGGTAGTAGAAAAATTTGGAGTAGGTCCGGATCGAGTGATTGACGTGCAAGCTCTTGCCGGCGATTCGGCAGATAATGTTCCAGGTGTAGCTGGCATTGGAGTAAAGACAGCGGCTCTTTTGATTGAAGAATATGGCGATCTCGATGGAGTATTGGCTAATGCTGGGAAAATAAAACAACCTAAGCGCCGCGAAGCGCTTATCGAACAAGCTGACTTAGCGCGGGTTTCTCGTCGATTGGTTACACTTAAAGTTGATGTGCCTGTGGAAGTACCACTCAATGATTTTTCAACAAAAAAGATTGATCCTGATGTGTTTATGCAATTTCTTCACGACCAGGCATTTAAATCACTGATTATACGTATGGAGAGTAGGTTTGGTCATGGAAAAGCTTTAGTAAATCGAGAGCAAACTGGCGGTGAAGGTGGTGACACACCCGGAAATATGCTGCAAGAGTCGTCAAACATGAGTAATAAAAATAATCTCGGAGCTCATTATATTAAGGCCGCGTTTCCTTCAAACATAGATTATGAACTAGTTCAAGATAAGGAACAATTGCAAGCCTGGATTGATGAGGCGTTATCAGTAGGAGTTTTTGCTATTGATACAGAAACGACATCTCTTGACTCAATGCTTGCAGAGCTCGTTGGTGTTTCGATGTCTATTCACCCGGGTAAGGCTTGCTATATTCCGGTCGCTCATAAAGTGAATGAAGACCAATCTAGTTTTATGCTTGGTCTTGATGATGAACAAACTAAAAGTCAAAAAATTGATTTAGAGAGGGAGAAGCTTAATTTTAAAAAACAAATCTCTCGCGACGATGTAATTCAAATTATGAAACCACTTTTGGAAAACCCATCAGTTCTCAAAATTGGTCATAACATAAAGTATGATGCGAAAGTGTTGGGGCACTATGGGGTCCGAATAGCACCCGTAGATGATACGATGTTAATTTCGTATTCAATTGCAGGGGGACTGCATAAACATAATCTAGATGATTTAGCTGAACTTCACCTAAACCACCAGACAATAAAATTTAAAGAGGTTGCTGGGAGTGGAAAATCTCAAGTGACGTTTGATAAGGTTCCTATAGATAAAGCGTTAAATTATGCCGCTGAAGATGCAGATATCACACTACGTCTATATAAACTTTTGAAACCGCGCCTAGCACATGAACATATGACTTCAGTTTATGAAACATTAGAGCGGCCATTGGTTCCTGTTTTGACTGATATGGAACGCAACGGCATTCGCGTGGATGTTACAGTTCTTAAAGGCCTAAGTGCTGATTTCTCAAAACGTTTAAGTCAGCTTGAAGTAGAAATTTTTAGATTAGTAGGTCATGAGTTTAACATCAACTCGCCGAAGCAGTTAGGTGAGATTTTATTTGATGAGATGGGAATTGAAGGCGGCAAAAGAACTAAAACAGGTGCTTATCAAACAGGTGCTGAAATTTTGGAGGGTTTAGCTAATGAGGGACATGAGTTACCTGTAAAAATATTAGAAAACCGTCAGCTGGCTAAATTAAAAAGTACTTATACGGATGCATTAATAGATCAAATTAATCTAGACACGGGAAGAGTGCATACGAATTATGGCCAGGCCATAGCTTCCACAGGACGTCTCAGCTCTAATGACCCAAACCTACAAAATATACCTATTCGTAGCGAAGACGGTCGAAAAATTAGAACTGCGTTCATTGCTAAAACTGGGAATGTACTTTTATCAGCTGATTATTCACAAATTGAATTACGTTTGTTAGCTCACGTTGCTAGTATAGATGTTCTTAAGGAGGCCTTTCATAATGGAGTTGATATTCATGCGCTGACAGCTTCTCAAGTTTTTGGTGTGCCAGTTGAAGGAATGGACCCAATGGTTCGGCGTCAGGCCAAAGCAATTAATTTTGGAATTATATATGGTATCTCGGCATTTGGACTTGCGCGCCAACTCGATATTTCCAGGACAGACGCTGCCAAATATATCGCAGCTTATTTTGACCGTTATCCAGGTATCCATGATTATATGGAAAGGACAAAGAAGAGTGCTGCCGAGTTAGGTTATGTGACAACGCTATACGGCCGACGTTGTTATGTTCCAGGCATCAATGATAAAAATGGGGCCGTGCGGAGTTTTGCCGAGAGGGCAGCAATTAATGCTCCAATACAAGGCGGTGCAGCAGACATTATTAAACGAGCAATGTTAAAACTGCCGGTGGCCTTGGAGAGGGAGAAGCTTAGTGCTAAAATGTTGTTGCAAGTCCATGATGAATTAATTTTTGACGTACCAAAAAACGAAATAGACAAAACAATTAGTGTAACCAAGAATACAATGGAAAACGTAGCGCAATTGGATGTGCCGTTGGAAGTTGATACGGGTTTTGGTAACAATTGGGACGAAGCGCATTAAAGGAAAAATATTGATATTGAAACTAACCCTGGTTTTAGTAATCGGGAGATACCAATTATGTTAATTAAGTATGTAAAAAAATCAGAAGCTAAGTCGTCTGAAATCACTTCAAAAGCTATGTTTTTAGATCGCCGTAATTTTTTTCAAGGGGTGGCGATTACAGGTGTTATTTCTTTATTACCAAAGATTGTTACGCCTAGTTTTGCTAGCCCTAGAGCTAAATTTTTAAATGTAAAGAAAACGCCTTTTGGGGAAGCTGAAAAACCGACTACATTTGACGGTCTTACTAATTATAATAATTTTTACGAATTTGGGACGGGAAAAACAGATCCGGCACAAAATGCACACACGTTAAAACCTGAGCCTTGGACCATAGAAGTTTCTGGTCTTGCAAAAAAAACCGGGAAGTTTAATTTAGATGACTTGATCAAGCCACATCAACTGGAGGAGCGTATTTATCGTCTCCGTTGTGTCGAAGCCTGGTCCATGGTAATTCCTTGGGTTGGGATACCCTTAGTTGATATCATCAAACGTTTTGAGCCTAATTCGAAGGCAAAATTTGTTGCTTTTGAGACTCTCGTTGATGACGAGCAAATGCCAGGTCAGAAAAACAGGTCTTTGGATTGGCCTTATACTGAAGGTTTGCGTATGGATGAGGCTATTAACCCTTTAACACTTCTAGCAGTTGGTGTTTATGGAGAACGTATGCCAAATCAGAATGGAGCTCCTGTCCGCCTTGTGGTTCCGTGGAAGTATGGATTTAAAAGTATTAAATCAATCGTTAAAATTAGTTTTGTCGAAAAAGAACCCTCAACAACTTGGAATATTCAAGCGCCGAACGAGTACGGATTTTATTCTAATGTAAATCCTAATATAGATCATCCTAGGTGGAGCCAAAAAAGAGAACGGCGTATTACCGGTGAAGGGGGACTCAGTGCTATGTTTAGGCCTAAAATAGAAACCCAGTTTATGAATGGATATGCTGAAGAGGTTGCCGATCTTTATAAAAATATGGATTTAAAAAAGTTCTTTTAATAAAGATGATAAAAAAGCATTACCGTAAAATATTCAAGTCTTTAGTCTTTCTAGGAAGCCTAATTCCTTTATGCTGGCTAGCCTATGCTATTTATTCAGATACAGTTTTTGGTACCAGACTGATGACGGCTGACCCAATTCAGAAGCTTGATAGAGAGCTGGGTGATTGGGCTTTGATATTTATAATTTTGTCATTGAGTGTTAGACCTTTGGCCCGGTTGTTTAAAAGTAACGAGCTGATAGCTTATCGGCGCATGGTAGGGTTGTTTGCATTTTTTTATGTTTGCCTACATTTAACATCTTATATAGGCCTTAACTTGCAATTTTCTTTTAACGAGTTTATTCAAGATATTTTAAAAAGAAACTTTATAACGATAGGAATTATAGGATTTATTCTATTAATACCGCTTGCAGCCACATCAACTAAATCTGCCATAAAATGGTTTGGTGGTCGGCGCTGGAAGAAGCTCCACGCACTTATTTATCCTATTGTATTATTAGGGACGCTTCATTTTTTTATGATGGTCAGGGCTGATTTTACCCGACCCTTAATGTATTTTATTGTTATTTTAGCTTTGCTCGGCTTCCGTTTTTGGTCTAAATATGCAAAATCTAATTCCCAGTTCAGGTAAAATTACACTGATCATAGTAAACTCGAGTGTGTTCCGGTGTTGTCTCTAATGTCCGTAGGTTGAAACCATATCGAATAGTAATATCAAGTTTATTTATAAATTTCCAGCAGTGAACAACCGCTTTTTACTACCATTGATCCAATAACCACGCTTGCTAGTTTTTCATCGGGTATACGTGTATAACAAAACTTCGGGGAAGTCTGTTTTAGTGGCCATAGCCCTTTCTGCATTTGGTAGATTAATACCACCAATTATATGTCGCTATGAACCACTAAGTTGTCCCATCTAGATCGTAAAACAAAAAATCTGCTATGTTCTATTTTAACTATTAATCCGCCAAATTTCAGGGGCCTCATTGAGACGCTTACTAAATGCTATGCGTTGATTTTCGATTTCTGCAGGTAGGCGGTCTTCAAAAGTTGCAAAATAAGCTTTAAGTTCTTCAACTTCTTTTTTTCCGGCCTCACAATCAATGTCCATTATTTCTTCGAAAGTATCCGATGTAAAACTTTCGAGCCCGGACCAATTAATGTCTTTATATTTTGGCATGTATCCAAACGGGCTTTCTGCGGCATCTTTTTTATCATTTACACGGTCAAAAATCCACTTAAGGACTCGCATATTTTCGCCGAAGCCTGGCCAAGTAAAATTTCCGTTATTGTTTTTGCGGAACCAGTTCACCCGAAAAATTTTTGGCGGATGTTTAAGAGACTGACCGAGCCTTATCCAGTGGGACCAATAATCCGCCATATTATAGCCGCAAAATGGTAACATTGCCATTGGATCGCGACGGATTGCCGCTTGGTTAACCGCTGCCGCTGTCGCTTCTGAACCCATTGTTGCTGCCATGTAAACGCCGTGATCCCAATTCAATGATTCATAAACTAATGGAAAAGTATGGCTCAGCCGGCCACCAAAAATAAAAGCGCTAATTGGCACGCCTGCAGGATTATCCCATGCTGGATCTACGGTTGGACATTGGCTGGTTGCACAAGTGAAACGAGCATTAGGATGCGCTGCTAATTCATTAGAATCTGGTGTCCAGTCATTGCCCTTCCAGTCGATAAGGTGGTTTGGAGCCTTTTCATCATGACCTTCCCACCAAACATCGCCATCATCTGTAAGAGCTACATTCGTGAAGATGGTATTACTCTTCATCATCGTCATAGCACTGGGGTTGGTTTTCATTGAGGTTCCAGGCACAACGCCAAAATAACCAGCTTCAGGGTTTATAGCATAAAGGCGACCATCTTTGCCTGGTTTAATCCAGGCAATATCATCGCCAATAGTACTGACTTTCCAGCCTTCAAAACCTTCAGGAGGGATCAACATGGCTAGATTTGTTTTGCCGCATGCACTCGGGAAGGCTGCTGCAACATAAGTCTTTTTACCTTTGGGAGATTCTAAGCCAAGAATCAGCATATGTTCGGCTAACCACCCCTCATCGCGGGCCATTACAGAAGCAATTCTGAGTGAGAAGCATTTTTTACCAAGTAGTGCATTGCCGCCATAGCCACTGCCATAGGACCAAATAGAACGCTCCTCCGGGTAATGTACAATATATTTTGTTTTACTATTAGGCCAGGACACATCCTTTTTACCTTTAGTCAGAGGTGCTCCAACGGAGTGCATACAAGGGACAAAGTCGCCGTCACTACCTAGAACATCTAAGGCTGCCTGACCCATGCGGGTCATGACTCTCATACTGACTGCAACATATGGGCTGTCGGTCAGTTGTACGCCTATATGGGCAATATGTGAGCCTAGTGGGCCCATACTAAATGGAATAATATATAATGTACGGCCAGCCATTGAACCATGAAATAACTCTTTCATAGTTTTTTTCATTTTAACTGGGTCAATCCAATTGTTTGTTGGTCCAGCATCTTTCTCTGACTTTGAACAAATAAATGTCCGGTCTTCGACGCGGGCTACATCATCTGGGTCGGAATTTGCAAGGAATGAGCCAGGACGTATTTTTGGATTAAGTGGTGTTAACGTGCCCGCTTCAACCATTTTAGCACAAAGTTGATCATACTCATCGGCTGATCCATCGCACCAAACAATATTGTCTGGTTTGGTTAAAGCCGACATCTCTTCAACCCAGTCAATTAATTTTTGATTATTGGTCCTGTTATTTTTGTCGCTCGTCATTGGTTGTTTCCTGTGCGGTTGATATT
>CAJQSN010000019.1:0-12500 GCA_905614355.1 uncultured Rhodospirillales bacterium
GGTCCTGGCACTAATCCATGGATGAGGAGTGCGCCAATCAAAATAGCAGTTACTGGGTCGCCCGGGATACCCAAGGTCATCATGGGTATAAGTGCTCCACCGGTGACAGCATTATTAGCAGATTCTGGCGCTGCAATACCTTGCGGTGACCCTTTACCAAATTCCTCCGGTTTTTTACTCATCTTTTTAGCATAGTCGTAGCTTATAAACGCTGCTATGGGGCCGCCGGCGCCTGGTAAAATTCCAAGAAATGAGCCAATTGGCGCGCCAATTATTATTGGCAAACGCATTAATTTAAGATCTGAAATTTTAGGTAAAATACTGTTTATTTTTGAAGAATTCTTCTTTTGTGACCTACCTTTGAAAACATCTGCGAAGTTGTCTACTAATTGTGGTATCGCAAATAAGCCAATCAACGCAGTCAGAAAATGTATGCCAGAAATTAAATTAACGTGATCAAAGGTGAAACGCGTTGTGCCCATCATCGGGTCTTGTCCAATGGTTACTATAGCCAGTCCAATGACAGCTGATAATAACCCTTTGATTAATGATTTAGCTGCAAAACTACATATAATAGTTAGTCCAAAGAACACGAGGCTGAAAAGGTCTGGTGATTTAAATTTTAAAGCAATCTCGGCTAAGACAGGGGCTATAAAATAAAGGCATAGAAAACTGAATAGACCGCCAATAAAGCTGGCTATGATAGCAATACCCAGAGCTCTTCCCGCTTCCCCTCTAACAGCCATAGGATGGCCATCTAACGCTGTGGCTGACGCCGAAGGAGTTCCTGGAATATTTAATAAAATAGCAGAAAAACTGCCGCCGGTCATTCCACTAACATAAAGTCCTAGCAAAAGAGCAATTGAAATATCAGGTTCTAAAACGAAAGTCAGAGGTAAAACAATAATTATTCCCGTTGAAATTGTTAGACCGGGTATCATCCCAATTATCAAGCCAATAAAACACCCGGAGGCAACGGCTATAATAGTGGTAAGTTGGCTGGCTTGGGTAAATCCATCAATAATTTCAGGTGACATTATAAGCTCTTAGCCAAAAATTATTCCATAATAATATATTCTCTTTGACGAATACATCTATCCAATGAACGCTTGGCGCTAAAATGCCCGCCGGAAGGCTAATTTGGAAAATTTCTCTAAATAGATAAAATATAAAAATTGAAAAAAGAAATGAGAAGCTCGTAATTTTAATGAGCCTACGTTCTCCGTAAAGATACATAAGGCTGCCAAATAATAAAATATTTGCGCCAACGAACCCAAGTGATGGAAGTAGCCCTAAATAAATGATCGATAAAATTAAAGCAAAACAGAGACGTTTTCGAGGTATGCCCATTGGTTTAGGAACGGTTTGATTAAAAGTGGGAATACAGGTTTGCAATAGTAGAGCTGCAGATAGAACGGCAAGGCAAGTGGTTATTACCCACGGGAAAAATGAAGGCTGGGTCGTGTTTTCTATCGATCGTGTAGCCAGGTTAGCTGTTAAATATGCATATCCAGCGCAAAATAATAAAAGGATCAGAGATGCAGCAAGATTACGCGTACGCATGTTACTCATTTGCGTATTCTCTTTTATTATTTTGAATAATCTCAATAAAGCTGTTATGCATCCTTGATCTCTAGTTTTTGCAAAATAAGTGCATAAAACCCAAATTATTATTAAGTTTTTGCCAAAATTATTTATTTAATCTTATTTTTGGCTACAAATAACTTTTCAAAAAAATTAAGTGTCCTTCATTTACAAATGAAGGACACTTAGGAAAAAAAATCTTTGTGTTATTTTTTTGCCTTGGCTTGATACATACCTGCTTGTTTCATAATACTTACGATGTTTGCATTTGCCTTGGCTAGTTTAACCGCAAATTCTTTTTGACCCATGGGTGCTAAAGTTACTTTTAATTTTTTCATCCGTTTACTAAACGCAGGCGAATTGGCCGCTTTTATCATAGCCGCTTCAATTTTATTTTTGATGGGTGCTGGGGTACCTTTAGCCACGGATAGGCCGCGGAATAAGTCAAAGTCCATATCCATACCGATTTCACGAGCAGTTGGTACATTTGGTGCAGCTGGATTACGTTTACCACTTGAAATAGCTAAAAATTTCATTTTTCCCGCCTTAACGTATTTTAAGGGAACAAAAAATATGTCAACAGCAGCATCTGCTTCACCACTAAGGATCATTTTTCGGCGATCGGGGGCTTTAACAGGTAACATAATTGGCTTGCATCCAGATAGTTGTGTCATTGCGACGCCTGCCAAATGAGTGGCGCTGCCAAAACCAGCAAATGCAACCTTCAAGGTCTTTGGCTTGGCTTTGCATTCTGCCATAAACTCTTTAAGGGTATTCCATCGCGCTGATTTTTTTACCACAAAAGGTACGGGTTGCTGAGCAACTTGTCCAATATGATCCATTGCGGTGTAATCGAAAGGGACATTGCCGATATTTGTTGTGGTTAGGATAGATGTTGAATTCCAGGCGAGGGTATATCCATCTGGCTTTGAATTTTTTACATACGTGTAAGTAATGGCGCCGCCGCCGCCTGGCTTGTTGATTGGTACGACCGGCTGACCAAGTTCTTTGCTCATTGCTTTGGCAATCAGACGGCCTTCAATATCTGCTCCACCCCCTGCTCCAAAAGGTATAACAAATTCGATTGCTTTATTTGGCCAATCTGCTTTTGCATGGCCTGCCAACATCAGAGTAACTGCTGTAGTCCCGATAAATAAATATTTTAGTGTATTCATTGAATTTCTCCCTGTATTAGTTTTTTTATTAATTATGATATGTCCGTCTATCTTTGGATTTAGTGCGATTAGTTTAAGCTTCGGTTTTCGCGCCAACAGCGTTAACGGACGCTTTAGCTATATCTTGATCTTGCTGCCAATCTCCCCCACTTACGCCAATACCACCAACACACTCACCTTCCCAGAAAATAGGGAAGCCACCTTCCATAGCCGTCCACCTATCGGCGCCCGCGGCCAGTGAAAGCCCAATCGCATGAAGTGTATCAAGGTCTTGACCTTGAGCACCCTCAGTAGTCGTTAATCTACGATTTGACGATGCAGAAACAGCTTTGGTTGTAGACGAGTGTACCGTATGGAACCGCCCACCATCCATCCGCTCAAGCAACATCATATGTCCGCCTGCATCAACAATTGCCACAGTAATCGGAATGCCAATCTCTTCAGCTTTTTTTATAGCTGCGACCATCATTTTTTTCGCACCGTTATTTGTTAGGCGTTTGGCTGTTGCAAATGGCATATATCATGTCCTTGAATGAATTAAATAGACTTATTCTAATCATAGTAACTTGAAAAAAAAGATGCAATCAAGTAATTTCTACATTATGATAATGGTTTTCATATTATGAAATTAAAGCTAAATTATTTTCACTATGTGCACTGAATAAATGAGCGAGAAATGGCAAAAAATTCTAAAGATAAGCCTCCTTCTTATAACCATGGAATACAATCCGTGGCCCGGGCTTTAAATATATTGGAAGTTTTGTCCAAAGCTCAGGGTGAGGGTAAGGTTGGCGAGATGCAATTGGGTGAGATTGCTAATGCAACAGATCTCAATGTTTCAACCTGCCATCATTTAATATTAACATTAATGAACCGGGGTTATGTTGCCCAACATAAGAAAGGGCAGGCATATTTTATTGGTACGAAAATACACGAACTTTCTTCCACTCGGGCGCGACAATTTAGTTTGGCGGATTCGGCAATGCTAGAACTAAGGCAGCTAAACATGGTAACAGGTGAGAACGCCCATCTTGCTGTACTGCAAGGGAATGATCTGGTTGTTTTGGCACAATTTGAGTCGCCTCAAGTAGTGCGCGTAAATTTGGAGGCGGTCAATTTGACTAATTCTTCACATGCGACAGCGATTGGAAAATCAATTCTCGCCTGGCTACCTGATGTTGAGATTGAGCGTATAGTTAACCAGAAAGGACTTGTAAAGTATACGCCAGCGACGATTATAGATTTTGATCATTTAAAAGAAAATTTACGATTAGTTCGTAGGTTTGGTTACGCAATAGATCACGAGGAGTTTGTGGTTGGCGTTGCCTCCGTAGGAACGGCGCTTCGCGATCAAGCTGGAACCGTTTTAGGATCAGTAAGTTGCACTCTCCCTGCGTCGCGTGCAGATACTGTACATTTTGATGCAGTAAAAAACGCAGTTTTGCAGTGTTCCCTCGATTTATCGAGAAAATTGGCTTGTCAAAGTTAGATTTATTCTTAAATAATAATTTTTTAATCAAAAAAATTATAAATAGAGTAATTATAACAATTTAATACACCAATTGCGATAAAAATAAGGGCTCGTAGGTTCTAATTAGTAGATGCCAAACCAAACGGGTTTGTCGATTCTTGAACGCATAATTACAAAAAATTCAGCATTTTTTGCCATAAACTACTATAGCTAGCGTATTGAGTTTGCTCTCTCTACAATATCCTGATTGCCATACGATATATAGTGTATACACTATTATATATAGTGTATATAGTAGCTATGAAATTTGAATTGAATTAGCCTCAGCGGGGGTAGGCGTAATGAGTTTAAGCGATGTTTGGCGTGGTTTTAGGCATAATAGTTGCGCGGTAGGGCTCTCTCTATTTCTTATTGTCGCACTTAGCGGGTGCGAACTCATCAAAGGCAGTAATTTGATGGACAAATTTAAACGAGAACCAGCCCCTATAGAAAGCAGTGATATATCAGAACGTGGTTTTGGTAAATTGTCTAAGGGTAAGTTTTTAGCGGCACAAGTGTTGTTTGATAAGGCCTTGAAGGCTAACCCGAGGGATGTTTATGCGCTTTTCGGTAAAGGAATTATACTCCAACATAGAGGTGAGTTAAATCATGCGCGTCAGGTATTTGAAGCTGTGCTTGCGGTGCGTCCTAGCAGTGACCAGAAACTTTTAGTGATTAACGATTTAGCACCACAAACAATTCGAGAACTCGCGGACCTTAATTTGTCGTTGTTAGACAGCAAAGGTGTGTCGAACGCCTTTGGTCCTCCCGGGAGGCCGGGGAATCCATCCCGAAACACGAGTTTGTCGCGTACCAAGTTAAGCGCGCCCGTACTCTCAAGAAGAATTAGAGGTTCTTCTCTGCCGATCACGCCTGGAATTACTTCAAGGGATAAAAACATAATTGCAAGGTTTAAAACCTTAAAGGAGTTAACTAATCAGGGGTTGTTAACCCCCGCGGAGTATGCCGTGCGGCGGAAACGGAATTTGGGTGCCTTAACTTCTCTCACTGCCAAACCCCCTGCGGCTGGCCTTACAAGATCGGTGCCTAGCGTAGGGCAAATTTCACGTCGCTTAAAAGCAATTGGGCGCGCTTTAGAGCTTCGGGCGATTACTATCCGGCAACACGGTGCTGAGCGTAAAATGATTATAGATGGTTTAATGCCCGCCAACCCAAAAGTTTATGCCAGCCCGGCAATAGCGCCGAAAGGTCTGATGGCAGCTGCGACAGCCGTGCGCCGTGTTGAGATGCTCAAGGAGGGAGGGCTTATTTCAAAGGATGAATACATAAAAGAGAAAGCTGCAATAGAAAAAATACTTGCTCCAACAACGCCAGCGATCGCTAAGTCAGTAACGGGAGCTAAGACTGGGCCGTCTGTCATAACCTCTAAAGGAGGTCCAAAGCCTGCTTTGCACCTTGCATCGTTTCGGTCTAAAAAATCAGCAAACCGTGCTTGGTTGCAACTTCGCCGTGCTCACAAATCAATTCTCGGAAAGATGAAATCAGAGGTGACACGAGTGAATTTAGGTAGGAGTAAGGGGGTCTATTACCGTCTTATCTCCGGTCCTTTTAGCAGCTCATCCGCCGCCGCTCGAGCGTGTAAGAAGCTTAAGTCGAGGCGGCAGTATTGTGATGCTGCGTTTATGGGTGGATCGTAGACCTAATCTTTATTATTAGTTAAGCATATTTGTGTTATTTTTGTGGGGAAAAAAAGAGATAGGACCTCAAATTGACTTCAAGTATACCATTTTTTTACCTTGTAAAAGGACTTAAAATATTAGCACTATTGGCAGTAGCATCCTGTGCCATTACTCCTAAGGAATTAACACAAATTGAATTGAAAAACAGTGCCAAAATTGATAAATCATTGATGTTTGGGAGCGAAGTAGAATCGGTTGGCAGTGTTTCACTTGAAGAGGCGATAGCAAGGGCCCTAAAGTATAATCTTGATAGCCGAGCTAGATCTATGGAGCAGGCATTAACACTAAATCAATTAAATCTTGATAATTATCAACTATTGCCCTCGCTAGCTATAAATGCTGGCTATTCTGATCGTTCTGGATGGAATGCAACAAACTCACATACACTAAAAGCCCCCCCACCGTCATCGCAATTTAGTGTAGGAACCGATAAAAGATTGTTTACTGGTGATTTCTCATTAAGTTGGAATATCCTAGATTTTGGGGTGAGTTACTATAATGCTAGGCAAAATGCTGATCGATCACTTATTGCCGAAGAACGTCGGAGAAAGGTGGTTGAAAGTCTTACCCGTGAGGTACAGTTTTCATACTGGAGAATGGTTGCAGCGCAAAAACTTGAAAAGAGGGTTAAATTTGCTATTACAAGAGCCGAGCAAGCGCTAGCAAGCGCTAGAAAAGTAGAGAAAGAAAAACTTAAAAATCCAACAGAAATATTAGTTTTTCAGAAACAATTACTTCAAAAATTGCGCAGGGTTGAAACCGTTAATCAAGTTTTAGCGAGTGCTCGGATTGAATTAGCAGCTTTGATAAATGTTCCCCCATTAAAACGTTTCCGCGTGGTTCCCCCTAGTTCTGATACATTGGTACTTCCTAAATGGACTATTGATATTGAAGAAATGGAGCGCATGGCATTCCAAAATAACCCTGATATTCGTGAAAAACTTTATTTAAGCCGTATTAGTGTCATCGATGCAAAAAAATCACTTATTACCTATTTACCGGGTATCGAGCTGAAAGGCGGGAGAAATTATAATTCAAATAGTTTTATGGACTCTAATCGCTGGTTCGAATGGAGTTCAACTCTCAGTTTAAAAGTGCTTAAATTATTATCACTTCCCAATCAGCTTAAGTATAATAGCGCAAATAAAGAACTCTCAGATGCTCAGCGTATAGCACTTAGGATGGCTGTTCTCGCCCAAGTGCATGTTGCGGACCTCAATTATGCTAACGCAGTAAAGCAGTATAATAGAGCTAATGAACTATATAAAATTGACGAGCGCCTCACTCAACAAATAGCAAAGCGGCAAGAATCTGATATACAGAGTATGCTAGAGCGTGTTTCCCAAGAAACGGCATCAATCGAATCAGTAATGCGTCGTTATCAAACATATTCTGAGGTTGTGGCCGCCGTGGGTAGGCTCCATTCGACACTCGGAATGGGTATTTTAAAAACGGGGGTTCATTCGAATAAGCTAAAGGACCTTACCCGATATGTGGGGGAGGCGTTAGAGGTCAGAATGAGTGGTACCTCAATAAAAGCGGAATTAGACTTGTTTAGAAAAAAGACTGTGAGTGCTAAAACAAAGACCATTGACATCAAAAAAAGGAATGTTGTCTTTGTCAAAAAGAAAAAAGAAAACGTTGTGAATGATGATTTATTTTTGTATCCCGATTTATCGAATATATTTGGGGGTGTTGACGTTCCTAAAATAAAGGCAGTCACAGGTGCTGTAGAAAATTATCAGGCTCCTTCTCTTTTAGGAAGGTTGTCTGCGGGCCTAGATATCATAAATAAAACAATATTATCAAGTTTAGATGGAGTGAGTAATGAGATGGTTCCCGTCTTAGATCAATTCAGTAATCATGTGGTGGTGCCATTCGTAGATCAATTTAGTGATGAGGCTAGAAAGCGGCTTGAAAACCCAGAGTTTGCATCTCCTTAATCATAATAGTCTTCTTGGAATATTATTTTTTATTTTATTTTTTAGGTTAAATTTGAGAAATTTCACTTTCTTGATACGTTAGATATCAATTTTACTTACTTATGGTAGTGTTTGACTGATCCCCTTTTCTATATCGTTCTCAGTCTTGTTCTACAATCCCGTTACTGATCAATGTTTTAACCCTAGCCTCATCATACCCTAGTAAGTCACGCAGGACCCACCCCGTGTCACTGCCGAGATTGGGCGCAGGATTTCTAGGAAGTTCTGGTGCTTTAGAAAGGTGGATCGGAGTTCGAGTAAATGCAAATTCTCCAATTTCTGGATCATTGATTGGCATTAACATACCCCTTGCTTTGACTTGTGGGTCTTCAAAGACATCTTTTGCCGAATACACTGGTCCGGTTGGTACGCCTGCGTCATTTAGTGTTTGAACAGCTTCATCTCTGCTCATCGTTGTCAACCAACCTTCTATTATGGGCTCAAGAAATGTCGCATTAGTAGCTCGCTCTGTACCATTTTTACTACGGTCATCAGTTTTAAGATCTTCGCGGTTCATTGCTGCACATAGACGTTCCCAGATTCTATTATCTGGAACATTTAATGCAATATAGCCATCTTGGGTTTTATAGGCTCCCCGTGGGAAAAGGTTTTTTGGAACTCCCCGTGTTGGTGATTGGCCAGCCGTTGAAAATAGCGTCACCATCGATTCGTTGAGTGATAACATATTATCGAACATAGCACTATCCACTAACTGGCCCTCTCCGGTGCGCTCTCTCATAAACAGTGCCTGCATTATTCCGTACGCGGTAACCATGCCGGTATATATGTCGGCCATGCCATAAATCGTCCATGAAGGCGGTTTGTCTTCAAAGCCAACGAGGTTCATTATACCGCTCATAGCCTCTGCAACAATATCAAAAGCAGGACGATCGGCATAGGGGCCTTTGTAGTTTTCGAGTTGGCCAAAGCCTGAAATTAAAGCCCAAATTAATTGAGGGTTTTTTTCTTTAAGTAACTCGTAAGAAAGCCCAATTTTCTTCATTGCGCCAGGCCGTAAATTCTCGACAACCACATCCGATTTTTCGGCAAGATCTAGAAAAATTTCTTGTCCTTCAGTTTTTGAAAGGTCTAGCGCAAGACTTTTTTTATTTCGGTTATAGGCCATGTATCCTGCAGCTTTTTTTTTATCACCTTTTCCCACGAAAGGCGGCATAGAACGCCTTGGATCCCCATGCTTTGGCCTTTCTATTTTTATTACTTCTGCACCAGCATCGGCTAGTAACATCGTGCAATACGGTCCAGCCATGTATTGTTCTAGCCCAATAATGCGAATGCCGTCTAGTGGCCGAGACTGTGGTTTGATTTTATTTTTGTTCATTACCCGCCGACCCATTCAACCAAAGTTGAAGAACCCATTCCAACACCAACGCATAAAGTAGCTAGCCCGTAGAAGGGTCTATCTTTCGGCATGCTGGGTGCGCGGCGTTTCATTTCATGCATTAATGTCACGAGGATACGAGCGCCTGAACAACCAGTTGGGTGGCCCAGTGCAATTGCACCTCCATTTACGTTTACGTTATTATTTTCGAGCCCTAGTTGGCGCATGCAGCCAATAGTTTGCGATGCAAAAGCTTCGTTGAGTTCTACTAAGCCAATGTTTTCAATCTTAAGATCAAATCTCTTTAATAGTTTCTCAGTAGCAGGAACTGGGCCATAGGCAAAGTGACTTGGGTCAGTCCCTGCGCTAGCGGAGCCAACCCAACGTAACAAGGGTTTCAAACCAAGCTCTTTAGATTTCTTGCGGCTTGCCATTAGGAGTGCTGCAGCACCATCATTAATACCACTGGAGTTTCCTGCGGTCACCGTCCCATTTTCTCTAAATGCGGGTCGAAGACTACCAAGACTTTTCCGGTCAACCACTAGCTCGTAACTTCCATTTTTTTTTTCACAACGGGGGTGTTCATCCGTATCGACAATAATTGTATCCCCGCGCCGCTGAGGCACAGAGATTGGTATAATCTCGTCAATGAACTTGCCTCCATTGATTGCAGCTACGGCACGTTTATGACTTTCGAGACTGTAGTCATCTTGTTCGTCTCTACTAATCTGCATTTCGTCCGCTATAATTTCGGCACCTTCTCCAAGACTAACAATCGGATACATTTTATCCATTTTAGGATTGTTAAATCGCCAGCCTACCGTCGTATCATGTAACTTTGGTGCAACTGTTGTTGGCAGGCGTTCGGGTTTCATCATTGCCCAAGGAGCGCGGCTCATACTCTCGACCCCCGAGCCAATCGTTAGCTCACCCTCGCCAACTAAGATTGTTTTAGCCGCAAAATTGATGGCTTCGAGCGCAGAGGAACAGTTACGGTTAACCGTTATACCAGGCACTTCTTTGGGAAAACCGGCTAATAATGCTGACATGCGAGCAACATCCCTATTGTCTTCTCCACCTTGATTACCGCAACCTGCTATGATTTCTGTAATCTCTCTCGGATCAATGCCTGTTCTAGCTATTAGTGCCTTATATGTTTCCGCCAGTAAATCATCTGGTCTTACGGTCGATAGTGCACCACCCACTTTCCCAATCGGAGTTCGTACACCATCAATAATCATAACTTCAGTCATTTAAATATCCCCTAGCGAAGAGAGTGATTGGCATTTTGTATATTTTTTATGCTAGAATAGCAGACGCAAGTTCATACCGATCTTTATAATTATAAGACATCGATAATTTTTTGTGAGCCTCTGAAAAACTAATAATCAGCAATTCTAGATTGGGCGATATAATGGTAATATGATCTTATTTTCCATTTAAACGTGGGAATTTTATAAATTAAGAACCATAATCCTTTTGCCTAACTTCACCGGTCGTACCTTTTGGCGACATTGTAACACTAACTACTGTACCCACCACAGCTCCAGATTGAAATGTAATTGTCATAATTCGATTTCCTTTAGAATAGCTTAGAACACTTATGGAGGCCCGGACAGAAGTTATTTCGCGCCAGCCAAGTTGTCTCGTTCGTTCTTTAAAAAAATCGAAAAGTTCCGCTTTTGATGATGTGCTCTCGATAACAAGACGGCCAATCCAAGCGTTATCTTCGCCTAGTATTAGACTCCGATCCATATTCATCTTTGCGCCTTCTGGTATTGGTATATCTTGAAATTGCGCAAAGGCCGGCTGGACTGTTTTTGGGAGCCCTTTATCATTTGTAGCGGGTTCACTGGGAGCCAGCACTACGCCTTTACTAAAAGTTTCTGCAAAATTTTGCGCACATGCTGATAGTAAAACAATACTAAATAATATTGAAAATATTTTTAAAATTAACGTGTTAATCATTGGATTCCTTATGGGGAAGCAAAATTTTAAATTACTATTACTATATTTTAAGCTTATATACTATAAACATTACCCAATTATAAAAGAAAACAGAAGTTCTGAGCAGACAATACCGTCTGTTTTACGCCTTAATTACAAGACTAAGTGTTTAAAACCCAGCTTTTTTTTTTTGCCGTTTGACAACACTAAATAGTAGCCGTACAACCCGGTCTCACCAACTCGGAATAACGTTTTAGATATAGCGGGAAACTGGGTTGGGTGTCCATAAAGAAATGACACGGTATTATGCCGGATAACGGGATAATTTTCCATGTTGTTTTTTCCTGGATTTGCTCTTGAACATTGTTGATATGGAAAGGGATGCGTAGACGGCGGTTGGTTGCGGTTGCGAAGAGATTGTTTATCTTTAAGTGACAACTTACTAAACGTTTTGTGTGCGCATTCAAGTTTGTGCGTTTAATTTAAATTACAAAACGTCAGTTTGTTTGAAGTATATGGATAAACCTCTTGTCTTTTTTAGTTCTACTTGCCGTAAGGCTCGTATTTCTGAAAATTCAACTTGAGAGTTTGATCCTGGCTCAGAGCGAACGCTGGCGGCACGCTTAACACATGCAAGTCGAACGAAGGCCCGGAGCTTGCTCCGGATACCTTAGTGGCGGACGGGTGAGTAACGCGTGGGAATCTACCTTACGATGGGGAATAACAGTTGGAAACGACTGCTAATACCGCATACGCCCCTCGGGGGAAAGGCTTCGGCCGTCGTTAGAGGATCCCGCGTTCGATTAGCTAGTTGGTAGGGTAATGGCCTACCAAGGCAACGATCGATAGCTGGTCTGAGAGGATGATCAGCCACACTGGAACTGAGACACGGTCCAGACTCCTACGGGAGGCAGCAGTGGGGAATATTGGACAATGGGGGAAACCCTGATCCAGCGATGCCGCGTGAGTGAAGAAGGCCTTAGGGTTGTAAAACTCTTTCACCCGTGAAGATGATGACTGTAGCGGGAGAAGAAGCTCCGGCTAACTCCGTGCCAGCAGCCGCGGTAATACGGAGGGGGCTAGCGTTGCTCGGAATTACTGGGCGTAAAGCGCGCGTAGGCGGCGAATCTAGTCAGGCGTGAAAGCCCAGGGCTTAACCCTGGAACTGCGTTTGATACTGATTTGCTAGAATTCGAGAGAGGGTAGTGGAATTTCCAGTGTAGAGGTGAAATTCGTAGATATTGGAAAGAACACCAGTGGCGA
>CAJQSN010000019.1:15000-45205 GCA_905614355.1 uncultured Rhodospirillales bacterium
AGCAGCCATCCTTTAAAGAAAGCGTAACAGCTCACTGGTCTAAATTTAAGTCATCTCGCGCCGAAGATGTACCGGGGCTAAAGCCATACACCGAAGCTGCGGATTCCAGTTTACTGGAGTGGTAGCGGAGCGTTCTGTAAGCCTGTGAAGGTGTGCTGCGAGGCATGCTGGAGGTATCAGAAGTGAGAATGCTGACATGAGTAGCGACAAAGAGTGTGAGAAACACTCTCGCCGAAAGTCCAAGGGTTCCTGTGCAAGGCTAATCCGCGCAGGGTGAGTCGGCCCCTAAGGCGAGGGCGAAAGCCGTAGTCGATGGGAATCAGGTTAATATTCCTGA
Source organism: uncultured Rhodospirillales bacterium (assembly GCA_905614355.1). Taxonomy (GTDB): domain Bacteria; phylum Pseudomonadota; class Alphaproteobacteria; order Rhodospirillales; family UBA2165; genus TMED23. Next base: position 15,338 of record CAJQSN010000019.1, read on the forward strand.
ACCTGCTGGAAGTGACGGATACTGTAAGTTGTATACTCTTATTGGATTGAGTATGCCGTGAAGGTGTCCCAGGAAATAACTCCAGCGATAAGACCGTACCCCAAACCGACACAGGTGGACAGGTAGAGAATACCAAGGCGCTTGAGAGAACGATGTTGAAGGAACTCGGCAAAATGCACCCGTAACTTCGGGATAAGGGTGACCTCTATTTGGGCAACCAGATAGGGGTGGCACAAAATTGGGGGTAGCGACTGTTTACTAAAAACATAGGGCTCTGCGAAGTCGCAAGACGACGTATAGGGTCTGACGCCTGCCCGGTGCTGGAAGGTTAAGGAGAGGGGTGCAAGCTCTGAACCGAAGCCCCAGTAAACGGCGGCCGTAACTATAACGGTCCTAAGGTAGCGAAATTCCTTGTCGGGTAAGTTCCGACCTGCACGAATGGCGTAACGACTTCCCCGCTGTCTCCAACATCGACTCAGCGAAATTGAATTCTCCGTGAAGATGCGGAGTACCTGCGGTTAGACGGAAAGACCCCGTGCACCTTTACTATAGCTTTGCAGTGGTGTTAGGGAATAACTATGTAGGATAGGCGGAAGCCTTTGAAGCGTTGGCGCCAGTTGACGTGGAGGCACCCTTGAAATACCGCCTTGTTATTCTCTGATATCTAACCATGGTCCATGAAACTGGATCTGGGACCCTGCATGGTGGGTAGTTTGACTGGGGCGGTCGCCTCCTAAAGAGTAACGGAGGCGCGCGATGGTAGGCTCAAGCTGGTCGGAAATCAGCTGCTGAGTGCAATGGCATAAGCCTGCCTGACTGCGAGACTGACAAGTCGAGCAGAGACGAAAGTCGGTCATAGTGATCCGGTGGTCCCGCGTGGAAGGGCCATCGCTCAACGGATAAAAGGTACGCCGGGGATAACAGGCTGATTCCCCCCAAGAGTTCACATCGACGGGGGAGTTTGGCACCTCGATGTCGGCTCATCACATCCTGGGGCTGGAGCAGGTCCCAAGGGTTTGGCTGTTCGCCAATTAAAGTGGTACGTGAGCTGGGTTTAGAACGTCGTGAGACAGTTCGGTCCCTATCTGCCGTAGGTGTAGGAAACTTGAGAGGAGCTGCCCCTAGTACGAGAGGACCGGGGTGGACGTACCTCTGGTGTACCAGTTGTTTCGCCAGAAGCATCGCTGGGTAGCTAAGTACGGAAGGGATAACCGCTGAAAGCATCTAAGCGGGAAGCCTCCCTCGAAACTAGGTTTCCCTGAGAGCCGTGGAAGACCACCACGTTGATAGGCAGGGTGTGGAAGCGCAGCAATGTGTGAAGCTAACCTGTACTAATAGCTCGATAGGCTTGATTTTTCATTCATACGTATGGATAAGTTCAAATTATACTTTCCGAGCGTCGACTGGAGACTAGCTCAACAGAAAAACACTTACCTAATGTTTAATTTTGTGTAATATCTAATTGATTTTAACTTTTTGTCTTTTTAGATGACTTGGTGATTATAGCGAGGGGGACACACCCGATCCCATCCCGAACTCGGCCGTGAAGACCCTCAGCGCCGATGGTACTGCATCTTAAGGTGTGGGAGAGTAGGACGTCGCCAGGTCTTCTAAAAAGACAGAAAGATTAAATAAGATTAGATTTTGACTTATTTACTATGATAAAGACAAATTATATTATTGCCTTTTTGTGAATCCCTCTACCAAAAGGGATTTTTTTTTCAACTACTGGCAAACATATGATAAACGAGAATATTTGACGCGGGGTGGAGCAGTCCGGTAGCTCGTCAGGCTCATAACCTGAAGGTCGTAGGTTCAAATCCTACCCCCGCAACCAATCTTTACAATGACTTATAGTGTCTCCGATTACTATCTAAGTGCTTCCAGGTAGCATATAGGTAGCAAACGGGATATCGCAAGTCCCTTACAGGCACCCAGTGCTTGTGTCTAAATTTATTTGAGCGAAGAGTATGCTTGCCGACTTGAGGCAGGGGGCGGGTATACCCTACCCCGACGTCGAGTCATCTCTGTTGCTATCGTAGCATAACTAAATATCGCACCTATTTTTGAAAATGGGGCATAGAGTTAACCGCAATTGCAATGAATTCATCCCAAGTAAATCATGTCCCTTAAGGGTCCAGGTGGTGCTGTCAGACGAATGCGAACTCGTCTCAGTATGGCAATGATAAGCCAATTTTATGCAGCACAAAGTTAGCGCCACTCCAAAGAGTTGCCCAACCGATAGATATTACAAACGGTATTTTGTTTTTATTCTCTGATGAAGCAAATTATATTACGGCTACGGCCCTTGATATTGATGGAGGTATAACCAAAAGCGTTATAAACCACATGCCTGGGCGTAAATGGCGATAAACGGTTTTTTATAATTTCATCGAGTTCAGAGACTAGTTTGCGTTCTTCTGACAGCACCGTTTGTAGTTAACAAAAGAAAAATGGCGACGGAGCGGACCTAGATCAATGTATAATTTTAATGCTGTCTTCGAGAAAAAACTTGTTTGGCGCCGTTGGTTTTTGTTGGTATGTCTTTAAGTGTAGAGGCCTATATGCTCTGTCTCATTGGGTGTAATTATTAGGCCTCGGCACTAGCCTATTTGACAAAAGAGAAAAAAATATGAATATCTATGAAAAACTTTCCGATATTTTTCAAGAAACTTTTGATAACGACGATATAATTGCAACACCAGAGTTGACCGCTAACGAAGTCGAAGAATGGGATAGCTTGAGCCACATACGCGTCATTGTCGCCATTGAGGAAGAGTTCGTTATTAAATTTAGTATTTCTGAAATTGTCGAGTTAAAAAATGTTGGCGAAATGGCAGCTTTGATTGAAAGTAAAGTTGCTTAGGCGGGTTTACGAGCAATGGTGGCACAGGACATCGTGATCTTTGCCTTGCGGGCCTTTTCCTCTGAGTAGCCTGCCGCTGGAAAAATCCGGGTCTCTTCGAGCACAAATCCTACCGAAGCAGCCAGATCAAAAATAGCGTCAGGACTATCGAAGATTTGGATATGATCGGGTGCCGGGCTATTGCAGGGTACATTAAGGAATAATTGTCCACCCGGTGCCATGATATCGTGAATTTTCAAAAGGGCTTCTCGCGGAGCTTCAAGGTGCTCTAAAACTTCACTTAGAACAACTTCTTGAAAGATGCTGTCTTCCACCGAATCTTGAAATAGATCAATCCGACTTAGCATGACGCACTGCTCAATATTCATTTTTTGCAAGGCGTAACGGGTCGCTGCGATGCTGGGCTCTGATATGTCCCAGGCCTCAATGGGGCCGTGTGTTGGGCGATTAGCTGCAAAGTAGAGCGACAAACCGTGGCCAGGGCCAATTTCTAAGAGACGTCCGCTCGTAGAAGAGGATGGTAAAAACGTATTTATGAAAAACTCCAAAACTCGAGTGTGATTGTCCCACAGACACTGCGATAGAAATAACCCGTCGATGTAGCGACCCATTACGGCGTTATTTGAGTATACGTGTTCATCCGCTTCGGCAAATGTAGTGTACCGAGGGGATCCAGTCCGACGAAAATTTAGCTCTTCTTCCAACAGGAGATTGCAAGTCCACTGATAATTCCGGCAATAGTCCTCCAACCTCTCTTCCGCGAGCGTCATAATAATGCTCGCTAAAGTCTCGCAAAGGTCTAAATCGGAGGCGTCGCAGTCTTTAAATCGCTTAGCAAGAAAAGTCTCGTGGTCGGGCCAAATGCGTATTAAAGTCGCTGTGAGATAGGAAAGATCAGGGTGGTTTGGGAAACGCAAAGAAAGTCCTAACTTTGAAAATAGTAGCGTCTATTATTATAAGGGGCCGCGGCTGTTATAGTTGACAGCATTATCCTGAGAATATAATTGTAAGTTAGCATGCAATTCATGGGTTTGCATCATTTTACTAGAGGATGATCCTATCGGCACACAATCTAACGTTCATTCCTGGGGTAACCTCCACGAAAATCAATCAGTATCCTTCTCTTTTGTTGTTAGTGCCACGGATATGAAGTCCTTTGCAGGCTTATCCGGGGACTATAATCCTTTGCACACTGACGCGGTTTTCGCCCGAAGCAAAGGGTTCGAGGGGCCAGTGGTATACGGAGCTTTAATAGTGGCCCAAGCATCACGACTGATTGGCATGCATCTTCCTGGTCGTGGCGCGACTTGGATGGGATTGAAAATGGATTTTAAATCACCTTTGATGGTGGGCGAGGAAGCTTTATTGGAGGGGCGAATATCGTCTATTTCTGATGCGGTTAGAATGCTCAAGCTGAGGCTACAGGTGAGTGCAAACGGTAAGGAGATCGCAAAAGGCTCTGCAGAGGTTGTTGTCAAGTGAGTTTTCAAGCGGCCGTTCTTGTTACTGGAGGAAGCGGTGGTGTTGGCAGTTGTGTTTGCCGTCGGTTAGCTGAAAAAAATTATCTGCCTGTGGTAGGCTTTAGGTCTCAAGCTGACGAGGCAAATAAAATTGCGGAAGAAACGGGTGGAAAGGCTCTGCATTTAGATATGTTAGATGAAGGGTCAATCTCCCTTGCCGTGAGTGATCTGGGTACTTTGAATATCCCATTAATGGGAGTAGTTCTTTGCGCTTCGCCGCCGCCAATCATTGGTCCGTTCACCAAAATTGATAATAAAGATATGACGCACCAGTGGCAGGTAAATGTTGCGGGGCCACAATATCTTTTAGCTGGCCTAATAAAAAAATTTTTTCGTCCCCAAAGAAGTGGCTCGGTCGTTGCTGTATTGACCGCCACTATGGGGGATAAAACCCATCCCACCGGAGGCAATATGGGAGCTTATGTGATAGCTAAGTATGGAGTATTAGGCCTGCTAAAGACCGCCGGGACCGAGTTTAAATGGTTACAGTGCTCGGATATCCGCCCGAGCTTTATTGAAACAAAAATGTTAAATGCCTATGATCCACGTTACCTAGAAATTGAGCGAAGTCGGCTACCAGATGGGCGTTTTTCAACCCCCATTGAAGTCGCAAGAAAGATCGTAGAACAGCTTTTGGGCGGGGGCTTATGAGTTTGCAGATCGCCGATTTGCCGTGGCTACCTCCGGCACCATCTGATTTTAAGGACAGGTGCACGCAAATAGCCCGAAGAGGCGGAGGAGGAGGTCCAGAGCTTAGAAGGCTTGGATTGCATGCTTTGAATACGAACCAATTAAATCGCTTGTTCAAAGCTGCGGAAAAAACAGCCGATTTAACGCCTTTAACACCACTGTGTCTTGCCGTTCTCAGCAACTCTACCACAGAATTTCTGCCGCCTATTTTAGGCGCAAGTGCTTTGCGCCACGGAATGAATTTAGACATCACGAGCCTTCCTTATGGACAAGTTGCCCAAGAAGTGTTTAACCCAAACTCCGAACTCTATCGCCTGCAAGCCGACGCGGTTTTTTTGATGTTGGATCACCGAGGCTTACCTTTACAAGAAGGTGCAGACAAAGCCCTCACATACATAGAGCAGATGTGCGCCACCATCATCTCTAACTGTAGGGCTACCGTTATTATCCAGACGGTTCCGCCGACACCTACTCCCTTATTTGGAAGCTTTGATGTTCTCTATGAGCCTGGCGATGCAGCGAAAATCATCGCCTTAAATATGGGTTTGGCCGGGTTGGCAAAAAGGGGTTTATGCATTTTATTAGACACGGCCAGCTTAGCTTCAACGATCGGCCTAGACCAATGGCACGACCCTGTTCAGTGGCACTTAGCTAAACTGCCTTTCGCTCAAAACTGTCTCCCTGTATTCGGTGACTATTTGTGTCGTCTTTTGGGTGCATTAAAGGGAAAAAGTCGTAGATGCTTGGTTCTGGATCTCGACAACACTCTTTGGGGTGGCGTGCTGGGCGATGACGGGATGGATGGAATTGTACTCGGCCATGGAAATGCTGTAGGAGAGGCATTTCTCGCCGTACAGCAAACCGCGTTAGCGCTCCGAGACAGAGGCATCGTGCTGGCAGTTTGTTCTAAGAATGACGATGCGCGGGCTCGCCAAGCCTTCCGTGAACACCCTGAGATGTTACTCAAGGAAGAGCACATCACTATTTTTCAAGCCAATTGGGAAGACAAAGCTAGTAATATTGAAGCCATCGCTAAAGCTATGAATCTTGGTTTGGAAAGTTTTGTCTTTCTTGATGATAATCCGGCCGAGCGAGCCCAAGTCAGAGCCGCCTTACCGGAGGTCGCGGTGCCAGAATTGCCCCAGGATCCGGCGTTCTATCCGCGGGTGCTTTTATCGGCAGGTTACTTCGACGCCGTATCGTTTTCAGATGAAGATCAGAGCCGGGTGGCTCAGTATCAGGCCAACGCCCAACGCCTAGAGGTTCAATCCAAGGCGCGCAACCTCGGAGATTATCTAGACTCGCTAAAGATGAAGCTTACCGTCAAGTCGTTCGACCAAGCCTCACGCGCCCGCGTGACCCAGTTAATTAACAAGTCCAATCAGTTTAACTTAACCACAAAACGCTATACCGAAAATCAAGTGGCGGAAATTGAGACCGACGAAAGTCTGCACACATATCATGCTCGTCTCCATGACACGTTTGGGGATAATGGAATTATCAGCGTGGTTATTTGCCGGGAAGACGGAGAGGTATGGGATATCGACACTTGGTTGATGAGTTGTCGGGTTCTCGGTCGGCGTGTTGAAGAAGCTGTGCTCAATACCGTCACTGCTGCTGCAAAGAAAGCCGGCGTGCTGTATTTGCGAGGCCACTATATTCCGTCACCCCGAAACGAATTGGTGCTTAATCATTTTCAAAAACTCGATTTTGAATTGCTAGATAGGCAGACAGATGGACGCAGCCTGTGGCAGCTGGATTTATCGTCTCGAAAAATGATCGAAGTTCCAATCAAGGTTGACGAGGAATAGAGCATGAGTGACAAAAAAAATGCCGCCTCTTTCGCATGGCTTCTCGTAAAGACGCTTATATTTATCGTGCTCTATATTTCTGCTTCTGGGGGCATGATAATTGCCTACCAGCAATTTTAACTATGAGTTCAATTCATAGAAGAACACCCATCTCCATCTCTGGCACTCTCAGCTTTGCCATTGCATTTGGATTTTGTGGCTTTTTTGGATTTGCATTTCTGGAGTTCGCAGCGCGGACGATTTTCTTTCCCGAGTGGGTTGGATTATTGCCAGTGACGAGCGGTGCCAACCCTCACTTCGGCACCTTTACCCTGCCAAATTTACATATCCGCCGTTTTAGTCCCGCCAACTTTGATGTCATAAATTCAACAAACAGCTTTGGGTTTCGTGATCGTCAGGAAAACTTTGATAAAGACTTAGGCGGTGTTTGGGTTTTCGGAGATTCAAACACGTTTGGTATGGGGATTAACGATAATGATACCTACACAAATTCAATGGACAAAGCTGGAATTCCGACGGCAAATTTAGCTGGACTGGGTTTTAATTTGAAGAGAGACCTAAAAATTCTTCGGAAATTAAAAGAAATGGGCCATCAGCCCAGAGCCGCATTGATAGCCTTGTCGATGAATATCAAGCCGTTGCCGCCCATCGTTAAGGATCATATAATAAAGGACCATGTAGTACTACCCGCGGCTCAGCTGGCAAGCAAACTATCAAATTTGATGGAGATAAAAATCCTCTCATTTCGCAGTATCAAAACAATTCTATTGCGAAATGTGGCCCTGTACGGATTTATGAAAACGTATCTCGTGTCAATTCCTCTGATACGTGACTACTTGCGTGACCAAGGTTTGGTACAGGATGTTGACTTGCTCCCCCTCGGCCCCGCTTGGATGACAAAAATTTCACGCCAAAATGATGTAAGAGTAGCAGCTGCAGTTTTGGCCGACCGGTTGGCCACCATGAAGAAGGAACTCGGACCTATCCCATTTGGTGTCATTTTGTTGCCTAATCTCCACCACCTCTATCCGGTGCGGTTTCAAAAATACCTGACCCATAAGGGTATGTCCCTGGAGAACCGGGATGCGTCCCAGCCTTACGAAACAATTAGGAGTACGCTGAAAGAACGACAGATAATTATCGTTGAGGTCTTAGACGGATTGCGAGAAACAGGTGACCCGCAATTGATGTTTTACAGCGATGCACATTTCAACGCTAAGGGCCATAAAGTCATTGCCCGGATTGTCAGTAACTGGGTTCGTACAAGGTGATTAATAATATTACACCCTTTGCCATAGATAGTCTGGGATTTATGGCATTAGCAACAGGTTCAGTGTTGGTTGCTTGGTCTCCTTGGCAAGATAAGTTTATCACTTGGTTGGTTTTCGCAAGCATTGCTTTCCTCGCAACGTGGCTTGATTTCGAATCCGCTGTGTTCTTTGTAGCTTTCCTAATACCTCCCTACTTTGCTGTATGGTGGTCAAGGAGCAACAAAGGTCTTAGTAGTCATTGGGCATTGACAGGGATCATAGTTTGGCAGGTTGCGGTCTTTGTGACGGTGAAAGGTTATGCCGGGCTAGAGAGTTTGCGATTTGGGGATCAACCAATAGTAACAATAGGCCTATCCTATATTTTATTTCGTCAACTCCATCTCGTGATTGAGGCCGCCAGCCATGAGGCTTTACCTTTGACCTTGCCTCGGTATATTGTCTACACCCTGTCGTTTTGGACCATTTTGGCTGGACCTATTCAACGTTACCCTGATTTTTGCAAGGGCATGGAGACCATAGGGCGGCCAAAAGTCGATGTCGTTTTAGCGGCTCTGCATCGCGGGATTAACGGTGCCTTCAAAGCATTCCTGATTGCGCCAATATTTTTTCAGCCGGAAAATATCATTTTACTTCTGGAGCCGGGTATCACAGGGACTGATTGGGCTGTGGTCCTATATACCTTTCCGATATACCTGTATCTAAATTTTTCTGGATACACCGATCTCGTAATTTCTGTGGCAGAACTTTGTGGCATGCGCACCATGCCGGAGAATTTCAATCACCCTTATCTAGCGCGGAACGTCCAGGACTTTTGGGGTCGCTGGCATTTATCGTTCAGTCACTGGATGCGAGACTATGTGTTTATGCCCCTAAATGTAGCGGTGCACCGAAATTTACCAGTGCGAATTCAAGGGTTGGGTCTAGGTCTTACGGTCCTTGTGACGTTCATATTGGTCGGGGTCTGGCATGGAACAACGGTTGAGTTTCTTGTATTTGGCATTTTACATGGCGCGGGGGTCATAGTGGTTTCTATTTTGGGTACTGTTTTAAAACAGATGTTTGGACGGAAGGTCAAAAAACGTATTGTAAGTCATCCTATTTGGATTGTTGTAGCATGGTTCATAACTTTTCACTTTACCTGCCTTACCTTTCTTCTAATAAATAACGAGTTGGAAGCCACTTGGCAGGTCATCGTTGCACTGGTTAAGTGAAACCTTGAGACCGCCGGAATTTGGTTCATCCGGCACCGTGATGCTAAGGCGTTAATACCAAGTACTTAAGATCTAGTACTTAAGATCTAGTAATTAAGATCTAGTAATTAAGATTAAGGAAATACTATGAAAGTTGCGGTAACCAGCCTACAATTTATAGAAATTTGAGCCTCGCCAAATGGTAATAAATAGGCTCATTTGCGATGATGTAAAAAGGGTTCGTCAATGGTGAAGAGTTCCTTGCATCCGTTTTTCAATATGGGATACAGGGTATTAGTTGTATAATAATAGTGCTACTACTTTTAGAAATTTTTTAAAGTAAAATTTGTGAAAAGGCTAAAAATTTGGAAGATTAACCTTATATAATATGCCTAAGTCCAGTTGACTTAAAGACTGCGTTAGGTAGGTGCGTAGCCCAAATTATAGACGAGAGGCAGAAAATCGTAGCCTCATATAACTGTCGGGCTACTCCCGTAAAAAGCTAGAAATTTCCAGTTGTAATCTCCGCTCAATTTAATTGAGATCTTTGCAGTGTCTTCGCTCTCTCATATTTATTAGGAGATATACTAATGAATAAAACTATTGAAGAAATCAGAAACTTCTACCCAGCAAACGACCCAGATATTACGGAGGTCGCTTTAACGCTCCGCTCGCGCTGGAAAAAAAGTTTAACTAGTTTTTATTAACGGGTTTGGTCCAAATATTGAATTTGTTATTGGTTTTTAGCCCTAACACTTAGCTGCGAACTAGTTTCTGAATGCAGTGAATGTGTCTCTATTCCGCATGGAAACCTGACATAGATCATCACAGCGAGACGCATGATCTCGGGGGATATCTTGAAATAGCGGAAGGGATTGTGGTTTTGCATCCCCAAAGGTTATGAGAAATCAGCTGTAGCGTCAAATTAGGTTTTCTCTGACAGTGCCGGTCTGAAGCTATTTCACAAGCATGTTTGAATTAATATAAGATTAATTGGTGAAGGTCGACAAAGTTAGTATATGCATGATGTGATTCATTTTCTAACTAAGTGTACAACAAAAGCGAGCCCCCACCAGAGGGGCTCGTCTGTTTGCCCAGTCTGTCACCTGAAGCGCTTATGAAACTTATGAAAGTTGTTAAATCTATTGGCTGTAATGGTATTGATTTTGATAGGTTTTGATGCCGGTTTCTGAGGTTTCATAAGTTTAAGAAGTGGTTTGAGTATACTCGCCATATTCTGCATTGGAGATGTACCCTCTATCGATTAGCTTCTTCAGGATATCTGAAATCTGAGATTGCTCTTTTCCAAGCTTTGCAGCAATTGCACGGGAGCGGGTAGACGCGGGGGATGCAGGTACAAGCCCAAGAACAGATTTTTGTAGCCCAGTCAGTTGGATATCATCTTGGCTTTTATCTATTTTCCAATGCATTGTTTCTTCATTGAGCTTAAGACTTAACTCCACATCTTCGACGTCTCGGCCAGTGACTTCAAGCTTCGCCTGCTTGTTCCCTCTTTTCTGGACGGACAGTCTAATCAGGGTGTCTGCTGTGCCTATGATGCCGTTAGAGCCATTCATTTTGTTGGCCCAGTCACTATCTTCCCCCTGCTTGTCATGATGTATGAGCAGCAGTGAAGTATTTGTCTCTCTGCCTAGTTCATGAAGTTTCCGCATGCGTTCTACGTCTGCATCATAGGCGTTTCGCCCCTTTGCACCTTGTGAGGGTGAAAAAATAGACAGCGTGTCTATAATGCATAGTCTGATGTCAGGGTGTCCTAGAAGAAAACCTTTAAGGCCTAGGATGCCAGTATCCCATCGTGTTGTTAAACTAAATTTATCAGACGGTGCGATGCCACATTTAGTTATCCGTTCTTGGAGCCGTCTCTCATTGTCTTCAAGCGCCAGCAAAAGAACATGCTTGTCAGATGGAGGTTTTCTGCCAAGTAGGGGACTTGAGGTTGTAACAGACAGGGCAATTTGAAGCGCCAGCCAGGACTTGCCAATTTTTGGTGCCCCAGAAAGAACAGCGAGGCCCTCTGGTAACAACTTATCTATTAGCCATTCAGGAGGTTGAAAGCTCATTCCCATAAGCTCAGTTGCTGTACATATGGCGGTTGGTTCAATGTGCTCCATCTTACACCTCACTAGTTGAATGTTTAATGTTATCATTGATGAACGCTATTATGGCTGCTTGCTCATAACGAACAGCTGAACCAAATTTAACGAAGCTAGGCCCTTTACCAAGACACCGCCATTTGCGGAGGGTGTTTTTTTTGAGAGATAGCTGTTCGGCTGTTTCTGTTTCGTTTAGAAGTATTTTCATTTGGTTATCCTTATGGTTGTTTAATAATAAGGATAGTATTTCAGCCACAGGTAGAGCCTGTCGTCCCACTTAGCCAATTATATTAATTTATTTGAAAATTTATTGAGGCTTTCCTGAAGGCGAGACCGATCGAGGTGCGCATATCGCTGTGTCGACTGCATTGAGGCATGTCCAAGAAGCCGGCCAACCTCATAGAGAGGCACGCCATTTGAGACAGCTACACTGGCGAACGTATGACGTAGGTCGTGGATCCTAACATCATCAAGGCCAGCCGTTTTGCGGACACGCTCCCAGATTTTCTGGAGACCTTGAATTGGCTTTATGCCGTCTTTACCTGGAAAGACGTATTCGCTGTGATTGTTTAGAGCCGTCTGCAGAATGTTGATGGCGTATTTTGAGAGAATTACGTCTTTACGCCCTGTTTTACTGTCTTTTAATCTCAGCACGCCCTCATCAAGCTGAAGTTCATCCCATCTCAGCATAACTATTTCATTCTTCCTACACCCGGTCATCATAAGAAGTCGTATCAAAGTAATTGCATTTTGTTGTGTAAGCTGTGCCCGTTCGAACTGGTTTAGGGTGTTAATCAATTTGGCTCTTTCTTCATTAGACAAATACCGTTTTTTTGGTTGGGTTTTAAATTTACTGATATTTGAGCAGGCGTTAAGCGCTGGTGGCATGAGTTCCCATTGCTGGGCCTTGTCGAGCATTAGCTTTAAAAGAACTAAAGCGTGATTGGCGGTGGTGCGACGATTGTCATTGCGATTCATCATTGCTTCTACATCAGACCTGGTGATGGAATCTAATCGTCTTTTCCCAAGAGCTGGAAGAATAACAGTAGTGAACAAAGAGTGATAAGTTCTAGTGGTGCTAGGCTTTGTATGTTTATGAAGATGGTCTTTATTGAATAAGTCATAAAATTGAGCAAGCGTTAGTCCACCTCTCTGATTTTGTTTTATTGGGTCATTGCCTTTAGCAAGCTCGCCTAGCATTACTCGTGCCTTATCACGAGCTTGTTCAAGAGCCATTATGCCAAAGTCGCCAATCTTGGGGCGTTTCTGTTCGCCACTCTCGGTTCTAAAGTAAAGGTAGAACCCTTTTTTCCCCGCAGGAGAGACTTTTAAATGGAGACCAGTGATCTTGGTGTCATAAAATACCTGCTCGCTTGTTGTGGCTTCTATATTGTCGATTAATTTTTTGGTTAAATTAACTGTCGTCATAATTTGCTCCTTAATGGTTCTAGGTAGCAAATAGGTAGCAATTGGCAGAAACAGCTGTCGTCCTACATCCAATAGAAAATTGGAAAACGGACAAAAAAGTTATTTGATATCAGATGCCTATCTATATGTGGCTACATGCAGATAAACACAGGAATATGATGGGCTTAAAACTCATAACCTGAAGGTCGTAGGTTCAAATCCTACCCCCGCAACCAAAATATAATCCTGCTAAATCATATAGTTAGCGGGATTTTTTTTTACCTTAAACACGCCTTATAACAACCGCGCCTACAAAAATTGCCGCATTTATTGCCACTTTTTTCATTGCTAGGCCCATAAGCCGGGTCCCTTTTGACCTAATCCTGATTAGTCTCGAACGCTTTCCTTGGTTGGGTCTCACCCGAAGAGCCCACCATCGCCGGACGCGCCACTGAAGGGTTGGGTCTCGCACATACATTGGCGCACGCATCATGGACCACTGGCCGGGGGCCAGGTGCGGGGCTAAAACTCGTCGGGGATCAGCCTGCCTTAAGCCTTCTCTCAAAAACAAAACCCGGTGCCAACTGCATGGCGGCAAAAGTACGGGTCCGAGGACTCCCGAAGGGAAGGCCCGGGTCATTGCGGCTAATACGAAACACGGACGACGGTCCATGGCCCATGTTTCACGGATCAAGGCCATTAATGCAGAGCTAAGGCGGATTACGTACGAGCTTAAACGGGATGGGTTTATAGTCTAAAGGGCATGACTGCACTTTGGTAACTAAATTACTTTAGCCATCAGCGTTCTCCTTAATCCTCATATTAAAGCCAAGTTTCTTAGCTAAATATTCTGATCTTAAATGCGCATTTTTTTGCAGCGTTCCCAGACCCTTGAGCATGCTCTGATGTAGCCAGTAACTCTTATCCTCAAACCTAATATACCTCCAATTTTTAGTCTTACCTATGACCTCAACAGGCTTGTTCTTTGCGTTACTTAATACTCGTACTGCGCAATATCTAACTCCAGCACCAGAACGGAGGTTAACATCATTAGCTCTAAATAAAACTACTCTTGGTTTATTTGTTTTTTCTGGAAATTTTTTCTCGTTCAAACACCCACCAGAATAAGCAGGACTGCTGAAAACAATCAGTGCTAGTGCTAATAAAATTTTCTTCATTCTAGTTTTCCTCATCTATATTTAACATTTTCCACCCCAGCTTCTTAGCTAAATCCTCTGCTCTTAAATCTGTATATCTTTGCAGCACTCTAAGATCCTTATGTTTTTACAAACGTCAGGATTTATTAGGGTTGTTCATTAATGCTCGCATTCTGTCTATTGCTGGATGAGAGTGTTTTGTTAAAAATCTTTGTTTTAGTGACTCCACTTCTGTGGGGTTATTCAGATCTGTACCACCTTCTAAGTTATTCTTTATCAGTGTAAGCAATGTCAATCTTTGGTCCTTGGGCATTTCCTGCAATTCTCTCGGTGAGTACATTTGCTGCGCTATCTTCGTTAAATTTTCTGATGTAACTGCTATTTTTCTTCCCCTGTTAATAGAATTAATGTTGTCAGTAATCTAGTCATCTTAATATCTTGTCATATAAATATCTGGATGTGAACTACCTAGGATTTGACGAGGGAACTCGTCAGGATGAGGTGTGGTCTGCGCTATGATCTTCCTCTCTAAAAGGAAGTGAAATTACATAAGATATAATCAAGAGTATTACTCCTAAAACAATAAAGAATATGATACCTACCGGTATAATAAAAAGGCCAAACTTAAACGCTTTACTATAAAGAGAATATATTTTTTCCATGCAATCAGACACACAACCCTTGAATTTCTCACTACCTTTAGGTCCTGTGGAAATACAGTAATGGCTTTCACAATGATCACGATTTCCATCATATGGTGGTATATCTGTTGGAAAAAAAAATGCAGCAACAAAAATCCCCACTGCAATTACCAGAGACAAAATCCCAAGGCCTTTAAATATGAGTCTTAAATATTTACGCATAAGAAAAATATACCCTTATAGTAGCTAGTTGATAAGGAAAAAAATCCCAATAAGGGTGTACAATAAATCGGAATACTATTCAAAAAGGGCCAAAATAGCCCGAAGATGGCATTAATAGACCTTAATTATATTACTCGGCGGTATACTGTTTTAAGGCCTTTGTTTTCCCCGTCATTCGTTTAATTGGCCGAATATTATCAGGTCGCCAGTCACCATCTAAATCCTTGCCAACGGCGTCGGCCTTTCCGTCGCCGTCACTATCGATGCGCCAAATATAAATCCTTTGTTTCCCTATGAAACGAGCATATATTTTAGCTTCTGGTTTTCCATCTGCGTTTTTATCAAAAAGAAAGTAATCAATCTTTCCATCTTCATTTTTATCAACCATAATAAGGGCACTTGATTTTGTATTTTTAAGTTTAACAATATAGAGTTCAGGCTTACCATTCTTATTAACATCAAAAGACTTAACGGAGGGATCCTCTCTTAATTTTCGAACATTAAGAGGACGCGGAAATTTTCGGTCTTTCCTCTCTAAAATTAATCGATGTAATTCAGTAACATTAACCGCAAAATTAAGCCCCGTTCTTTTTGCTTTAACAAAACTATTGATACCGATAACTTCCCCCTTTTGATTAAGTAAAGGCCCCCCTGAATTACCAGGATTTATAGCCGTCTCTGTCTGAATTACATCCGCTACACGCATGTATTTCTTTTTTTTACTCAATGGCCATACGAACTTCTTCCTAATCTGGCTAATTGTCCCCGTCGTAAATGTCCAATCTAATCCTGACGGATGCCCAATTGCATAGACATCGCTACCAACTTTTATAGTGTTATTTTCTGTCGTAGCTTTCGCAGCTAGTTTAGCAACGGCTAAGTTTGAAAAACTCTTCTCAAGTTTTAACAGAGCGAGATCTGCGATTTCATCAACAACGACAACTCTAGCAAAAAAGGTTTTGCTGGCATCTATTGTACTCGAGTTACCCGGAACAAAATTAATACCAAGACGTCTGTAGCCTTTAACAACATGATAATTTGTTGCTATTAAACCGTCTGCTGAAACTACAATTCCGGCTCCAATGCCCTCATTAGTCATTACTTTCACGACGGAAGATTTTACATTATTATAAATACCACTTGCCTTAGGCCCCCGCGTCTTTAACGGCTTACTGTTTGCTGAAAGTTGGAAAACGGATAAAAATTCTTTACTTCCCTTTAGGGAAAATAGATTAACGAACTTTTTGGAAATTCTCTTACTATTTAGAGCTTCTCCAGCTTTAGAATTTTGGCTAACGAACTTGGGCCCGTAAATTCCATCTGTGACGTCGTCGCTCATATTATCTTTAAAATAACTAATTTTCTTATTAGAGCTCTCCTTTTTTGATCCAGTTTTCCTAAATTTTATAGTCAGCGTCTCCATACCCCGACCAGGCTCAAGGAAATAACTGGGGCTCTCCTCGGGAAGTCTAATTGCTATACCCTCTCGCTTAACAGACCTGGAGGTAAGTAGATCTTGTATCTTGCCGTCACTACCTTTGAATTCAACTGACAATATACCGTCTTCTTTTATTTGGTCGATGTGTATTCGTAATTTATCACCGACACGAAGTGTATCACCATCCGAAACAGGCGTCTTAAGACCGTCAATAACACTTTGGGTAGTTACACGAACCCTGAAGTTGACAGCCTGGGAACCTGGAGGAATAGTGTCTTTTTCAGCTTCACCTTCGTAGCCCCTCAGAATATCACCGTCAGTATAATTTACCGATTTTGTGGCCATAAAAGGGGACCCCGTTCCACTAGGTCGATCAATTTCATTAAATATATCTAGATATTTTTGTTCAGGATTTTCTAGAGGTGACATGAACCCATAACCAACAAATCCAGCAATCACGAGCGAAGCTGCAATTCTCATCCAGGCATTATCATTAGCTGGAGCGCTTAAAACATTACTCTTTGTATCAATTGTGGAAATAACAACTTCAGTAGAAGTCTTAGCATCGATATATTCTTCAACTTTTTTTTTAAAACCCTCGTGCGATAGCTTACCAACCGCCATTTCCTGAAGAACGGCACTCTCTTTTTTCCACCATTCCATATCTTCTAATATTTCCGGGTGTTGCTTTAGATATTCCTCAACCTGACGGGTATCTTCATCATTAAGGTCACCATCTTCATACAGCATTAAGGTGATATCTGATATCTCAACCATCATACAACTCCAGCAGCCTCAATGCAGGCGCGGTAAGGCGCTTTTGCATTATTTATCCATGTGGTTACCGTATTAATATTTGAATTCATTAAGGCTGCGATTTCACGTAATTTCATTCCCCCCATCTTATACTCAAACGCCTCTTTATGGGGGGGAGGCTTTAATTTACCGAGACATTTCTTTCGGGCCTCCATTGCCTGAACATACTCAATATTATCAATCGGGGAAGATCCACCATCAGGCTTGTTCTCGATAATATTTGAATTGCCGCCATCAATTTCTTCGTCGCTGAATGTGGCAACTTTAATTTCCATCTTAGGCCATTTTAGCTTTAGTATATCTATCCATTTATTTCTTATTGCTGTGTATAAGAAACCTTTGATATTTGATCCGGGCTCAAACGTTTTATAACCAGTCTCCACCATGGATAAAATACATTTTTGAACCAAATCGTTATAATCATAATTATTTAGTGCTGAAGGCGCACCCGATGTTCCTCTTATGATTTGCAGGGCCATTTTTTCAAGGATGGATGGCGCGTCTTTTATTAATTGGCCGTCATCATCTTTAGGATAATCATAAAGGGGCTCAACAACCCGCCAGAATTCACCCAGTGAGAGACCATTATGACCAATTCCAATATTTTCCTGCATTATATATTCTCTAATTAAGCTTATAGAATAATATTAAACCTTACACCAAACATCCACGATCAAATTATTTACTAAACAGACAACAAAACTATAGGCTTTATGCCCAAAATTGTCACTATCGATAGCTCTTCCATATAAGTTGACATTAATTTAACTAGATGCACCGAAAGACAGTCAAAAAATCTCCTGCAATCGCAGTACTGCAGGTCAACCGATATTGAATTAAGAGTGAACTAAATAAAATAGCTACCGCTAAAAACATATAGAACTTAGACACTTTAATTTTACTCATACTCGAACTCCTTCTCTTGCAGGCCAAAAATCAAGTAAACAAAGCCCGCCAATTAAAATGAATGTAATAGGTTCTGAAGGGATTTTTCCGTGAGTTAATCCTATTATCGAAACACAAACAGCAAGAGATATAAATTTGCTAATAAAGTCTGATGATAAAGTAATTATATAAAGTGGTATTCCTATATAAATTAGGACGTCCGCAACATTGAAGATAAAATTATCAAAAGTTCCGAGACCTTTACTCTGAAGAAAATCTGTCACACCACCAAAGGTCAGCATTTCAAAAACATTGCCCCACATACCTCCCACTGGAATAGCAGCCAACACTGAATGCCAGAGGCAGTAATTATTTAGGACCATCAAAATAAAACAAACTGCCGCTATCACAGCGACAAAAATATGCCAATATCTAAACGATTGATTTGGCTTACTACTGCTAAAAATTCCCGTTGCACCATAATTAATGACAGGCTTTCTTATAGTTATAAAATCATCTGGCCCCCATGAGATTTCATGCAGAACCTTAGAATTTGTAATTTCATACTTTGTCCAAAGGTCAATACTCATAAAAATCCCAACAAGAAGAATTGAGATAATAAATTTCTTTAGATCAAGCTCCATGGTTTAATATCTCATTTATAGTGTTAGAAAAATGAAAATAATTCCTACTACGATTTGTGCGATGGCATACTCAGCTAAACCCATTTGATCGACCTCCAATAATATCTTTGAATTTTGCAGCTTCGCTCTTAAAAAAATGGAAGGAGCGGAAATTCCACTCCTTCCAGGTTAAACAATGGATATATTAGCTTTAGGTCCATATCGCTTACTTATCTAAAAGTTCTGCAGGAGTGTTAATAAAACCCCACCGAGAAAAGTTAAAATATAATATTCTGCACCCATACCATATTGCCCTATAAACTATGGCCGATTAACTGCGCCAGTAACCGCCGACAAATCGACCATTATTTATGTGAGGCCGAACATAATTGGTGCGTGGCATTCCAGTCCCCGAGCTTGAGCAGCCAAAACAGGAGATCTCCATTAATGGTAAATTAGAATGATTACTATTTATCTGGCCTGAGCCCGATTTTTGAATTTCAAAGACACTAAATGGCTTCGCTTCAACCACGGATAAGTTTAAAGAAACTAAAGTAACGGCTATTGCAAATAATGTTTTCATTTTCTTATACGTCCTTCGTTGTAAGTTAAATAATTTTGTTTTAGGGCATAAGTTGATTGCCCCTATTTAACTAACGACCGTCCGACCATTTTTATTGAAAGAAAATTACCTTCTCGGGAATTTTCATTTTTTGATACAATTTTATTTAGAAAATATGACTGTCAATGATCACTACTGACCCTCAAGCGCGAGGAAGGGGGTTTCCCAAAAAACATATTAACATGTAAAATACGGTTACCTATAGCGATAGTGCCTTAGGTACTCAGCAGAGTTCCCACAAATACTCACAATTAGGTAATCGTGACTTTAACATGCTTCAGCATTGGCACAATTCGATCTGGTAAATCAGCAGTTCTGCGCACAGCAGCAACGACTGATTTTATTTTATCTTCTGCCAAATAGTCTGGATAATTCTTTGCCATGACATTCACAACTTTGATGACCTTGTCGCAAACCTCCCGAGTGTTCACATTTCCCGTTCTGAAATGGCTAGTCTTTAGGCCCACGTTATTGGAATATTGAGGGGGACGTCTCAAAATCTTATCAATCAATCTATGCTCGGTGTAAGATTGACTAGTAATCTCGAGGCCTTTCTCAATTAACGGATCACCATTATCGAGACCAAAAACTGGTAATATGTCAAAAGAAACACTATCTTCGACATTACCTGCTTGCATATCAACCTAAACGCCCAAATATTCATCAGTATCATTATCAAAATAAAAAATGGGCCCAGATAGAGACCAGGCCTCCGCTTCGGTAATCTCATTAAAAGTCATATCCCAATGATCTAAAATAAGTTTAACGGCAGTTTCATAATCTGACGCAGTCAATTCAATTTGCTCTAGATCATGAGTTCCTGGAAAAACCTCTATATCAAACACCAACTTAAAGGCCATACGCCTCTCCTTTTATATCTATAAATAAAATAATCGCACTTTTATTAATTAACCGACGGCTGCTGGCCGTTAGTTTTAATAAGATCAAGGTTGGGATCTATTTCAGTTAGGATATCTGAGATATTCTCACAAATAAGGTCAACCGTCTCTGGGGAGTCAACGTCAAAAATTAAAATTTTAAGCGCGAAGGTAGGATTTTTATCATCCTTAATCTCATTTCGGGTGAGACCTACCTTAAAATGAGCTCCACCTACACGCATGACACTTTGCCCCCCCAAGACCTGGAAAAAGTCGCCCCTCCAATTAAACGAAGTGAGATGTAGAGGACCACAACAAATAGCATCATATTGAGAGATCCAATAGAGAAAGTTCAGGGTGATCACCTACGCAAATATCAAGAGGTTTCTTTGATGTACGCCCGTCAGATTGCCATCCGCTATTCACTAACATCCAGCCAATATCTTCAAAAGCTCGGTCTACAGACGGAAAATCAACATCACCGAAATCATTCAACAGTGCCCGATCTTCATCGTATTGGACCACCTCTATTGAGGAACTGGAACTATCAATAAGGACAGTCTCTTTCGTATTATCGCCTTCAAATTCAAGATAGAATTTCTTAATAAGTTTAGTCTGGGTCATTTCACGCTCCGTTTTAAAAGTTGCCTACTTCCTAAACGGGTGATTAGCCAAATCTATTGAAAAATATTTGATATAAGTTCTCAATTAATTGAAAACGCTAACTAACTGATTTCGAATGGGGGGAGGAAATTACATCGGCCGTGTATCGCTACCCCCTAATATAATTCCTTGAGCGATTAAATGTTACGCAAAGCCGCCAATTAGGAATATTGCCACACCACAGAATAATCTAGCTGTAAACATAAGAATATGGATGTTAATGCCGCCGTCATCCCATACAGAATTTCTTACTAATCGACCTAACTAGGTTTCGGCACAGCTCTCTGTTGGCACAGGATCCTAAGATAATAGTTTTTTGCGTTAACATTAGGCTCTTGTATTTTTTCAGAGCGCACTCAATTTCGGTCTTAGGTAGGCCAAAAAGTGACTTTTTAAGGTTAGATATACTGCAAGCCTGGAATTTTTTCATAGAAGGTCCATCCCGCCTTAAATTCATGTCACGCAGAAAACTGGAAAATACGACTTTCCAAGTTTTATCATACTCGCAAGGACCGGCATCTATAAAATTTAGAAAACTCTCCCTTCCTTCTTGAAAAACACCCCAGTAAACGAAAATTTCCTGAGCAGATCCCGTTTGAATACGTGTTTTCATTTGCAGAAAACCTTGATTCGAAATCAATCCTTTTTTTTGCCATTCATTGAACTCTTTTATCATTTTGCCTCGTGCTTTATACTGGCTAAGAAGAGACTCAATTAGTTTGTTCGGATCAGAAGGGGACTTAATCTTTTTTCCACAGTTTTCCCTATAAGACTTGGTATTCATACCCACTCCTAGATCGATAGCACGGTCTAACAGCCTTCGGCCCTCTTCTACATATTCCGGCATATCACAATATGTTATACCCAGCATGAAAATGGCATCCTTTTGTCCCAATTCAATTGCTTTTTTATACCATTTTATAGCATCCGGAACGTCTATTTTTGTATAACCAGGGCAGTACGTATCAAGAAGGCAGTTTGCGTGATCAAACATAGCTTCCCGATCGCCAGCCTTCGCTCTTTTTTCATTTTCTACGTAGGTCTTATCCGCAAAAGCGCCTTTGGAGCTGGCAAGCGTAAAAATTAATGTGCAAACAAAAATATTGAGAAGCGGATTTCTGGCAATCCGTCTAAATCCTGCAACCATTGATTTGTCTCCCCTACCTTAGTACGGTGCCATAATATGAAAATTAATGCAAATGTCATACGGCTCAATCTAATATTAACAGTTTTCGTAATTACAGCATTCCTAGCCAATCACTCCTCTGCAAAAGAACCAAATTATTATGAACATCACAGTGCCTTGGGTCCTCACCTGACCAAATTACAAGACAACTGTCACCGTTTCATTGGCCGTCCACCTTGGTGTTCAGCATATAAGTTAATACTGCGACAACTGTATTTACAAGACTACGTCGCAGCATATGGTGAAGCAAGAAAACTAATTTCACTAATAAATAACAAACATTCCGAGAACTCCGAATTATTTAGAGATGCCCTCAAGCTAACCTCCTACATCGCATTAATTGGCGGCCATTACAGTTCGGCCCTAGCCCATTCCGAACGAGCTAACAATCCCGATTTAGAAACTGACGAAGGTGCAAAGATTGTACTGGCGGAGACCTACCTCGAACTGGGAAGAATAGGAGAATTCGAGAAACTAATAAACTGTAAAAAATATCTCAAGCAGTTATCCAATCAACACATCCACGTAAGCCGTTTCCTTTTCCTTTGTGCAGAATTTGAGAAGAGAACGG
The DNA here is from genome assembly GCA_905614355.1 of uncultured Rhodospirillales bacterium. GTDB lineage: Bacteria > Pseudomonadota > Alphaproteobacteria > Rhodospirillales > UBA2165 > TMED23. The sequence goes on from CAJQSN010000019.1 coordinate 37,909, forward strand.
GTAATTATTTTTGGGCTCAAAAGTTTCTTATTCAAGCTATAAAAACTAAGGATAGTTCGGTGATGGAAAAACGTCTTCGAAATCCATTCGTTCTTTCCTCTCTAGCCTTAATGCACATTAAAAGGGGCAACCTATTGGAAGCATCCAATATTCTAACCAGGGCAGAAAATGACCTAAACGCTGATAAAGATTTGTTCTCTCACAGCGCTATAACACTCCGCTCCGTTGTTCAAATCGGCGAGGCGTACTTTAATTTAAAAAATTACGAGAGAGCATCCGTTAACCTGAAAGCTGCGATAAGGATGTCGGATAGAGGCTACTTTAACAACTCAAATTTCTATCGCGCCTACGCAAAACTCCTCCTCGGCAAATCCACGGATAAAACAACAAGCGCGACCTCATCAATAAATTACTATAGAAAACTGCGGGGAGAACTCGTATCACAACCCTTCCTATATATATCTGTATTTCTTGAGCAAATAAAAATTGAAAAATCCCTGCAACTCTATTCGGAAGCGCGACGACACCTAAAACGAGTTGCTTATTATATTAAGGAAAGATTCTCGACCAGAAATATTATTTATGCCAAATACTTAACAGAGCATGCCCATCTGCACCAATTAACTGGAGACTACGGCAAAGCCCTCGATTTAATGCGTAAAAGTAGAGACATACTAACGGATCCTCTCCTTATTACTGATGAAAATTCCAGAAGTTATATATTCCCCACGATCGGTAATTTTCGAAGCAATCGGTTTCATGCAGATATAGCCCTGAGCCCGCAACAAAAACGACCACGAGCCAAAATGGAGGCGGAAGCTTTCGAAGTCATCCAATTGGCCCACCCTTCAGAAACAAGCGGAGACATCAAACGTATGGCCGCTCGTTTTGCCATCAAAAGTAGTGCAATATCGATCAACATTAGAGAATTACAGGATATACGCTCGCAACTTCAAATCATGAATCAAAAATTCATCTCTCTTGTTACATCTAACTACGTACAGAAAATCCAAATTCAAAAATCTAAAATTGAGACACAAATTAATACTATGAGTAACCGATTTACTCTGCTGTCCAAAAGAATCCAAGATAAATTTCCCAATTATACTGCACTTGTCAGCCCGAAGCCCCTCTCTATGGAAAGGACTAAAGCGCTCCTGAAACCAACAGAAGCATTAATCACCTTCTCCCCAACTTATAGCGGTGATCGAACACATGTTTTTGTTGTTAGAGATAACTCACAAAAAATTTACACTGTTGAGGTCGGGAGTGAAGAGTTAAATGATTTGGTCAGACGGGTACGGTTGGGCATTACAGTCTCTAATAATATACCGAGAAAATTTGACATTGGAGCTTCTCAAAAACTATTTTCCTACCTAATTGGTCCAGCAGAAAACTTTCTAAAAGGCACCAAACACATATTCTTTATTCCAAGGGGGCCGTTAATTTCGATACCTTTCAGCATTCTTGCCATGGGTGATAACGGTCGTACAGGAGAAATAGAAGAGATCGGGACAACGAGAGGTCTTGGTTACAGTAATTCAATTAAAAAAACCAAGAAAAAAGCCTCTGAATTTTCGTCAGTTCCATGGATTATTAATAGATATGCATTATCGACCCTTCCGTCGATAGCCTCCTTTAATTCGTTACGATCTCTCACAGAAAAGGCCTACACACAGAGACCATTTATAGGATTTGGTGATCCAAATTTACTGGGAGATCCTGTTAAATGTAGGATGAGGAACTTTGATACGGCTGAACTTCTCAGGGGTGATATTGCTAATGTTAACAAACTTAGAAAACTTTGTCCTCTCCCGTCTACATCCTCCGAGTTAAACCAAATAGCAAAGTACCTTAAAGCAGATAAGAAGACATCTCTTTATCTCCAGGATAAGGCTACAGAAAAAATTGTAAAGAAACTGAAACTAAACAACACCAGAGTGATAGCTTTCGCCACGCACGGATTACTTTCCCGAGAAACCCAGGAAATCGGCCATGCCGGCGAGCCGGCACTTGTTCTCACTCCTCCAAGAAACCCTACAAAAGAAGATGATGGACTGTTAACTTCGAGCGAAATAGCCTTACTAAAACTCAATGCGGATTTTGTAATTCTTTCGGCCTGCAATACGGCTGCTGGCCAACATGAAAATGCCGAGGGCCTGTCCGGGCTCGCTAAGGCATTCTTTTATGCGGGGGCTCGATCGCTACTGGTGTCTCACTGGCCTGTTGAAAGCAATGCAGCGACAGAGTTAACGACGGTATTATTCAAAAACATGTCTGAAAACCCCAACATATCTCGGGCGGAAGCCTTTCGCCAGTCAATGCTATCAATGGTCGCTAACGAAAAAAAGTCTCATCCGTTTTACTGGGCACCCTTCTCAATTATTGGAGATGGACGCTAATATATAGAAAGCTACACTAAAAAATCCCGCGCAATCGGGTAGAGAAAAAGAATTGCGCGGGATCTTCTAGAAAGAAGAGACTTAATTACAAAAAACAGTACTGCCAATCTGGCTACAGGAACTGCCATCGGAACCGAAAACTGTGTTGCCAATCTGGTTGTAATACGTTGTTGCTGAAACTGCAGATGAAAAAGAGACAATAACTACCAAAGCTAATATAAATTTTTTCATAATAATATTTCCTATAAATTGGTTTAATTTTTACTTGATATTTATTAAACGGCAGTCGAAGGAATATTATTGAAAATAAAATAAAAAACTTTTTCTCGAATTGATACAGCTTATTATATATAGCCTAAAAACACTAAATCATGGACTAACCTGTCTGAAGTAAAAATCACCCGTTAGAGAGTTTTCTTCGACCGGCGTCTGAGCGCCACTAGTCAACTCCATCACCCAGACTCTTGTCTTCTTTAAAACGCTTTCGATGGTGAGACCCGGGGTTTTAATATATCTAACCAGTCCCTGCACATAGGGGCTATTGGTACCATCGCCATCTGTAGCGACTTCGCCGGCCTTGGTCGCATACCCAATAATGGTGCCCGTTGGAGCTTCAATCTTCGCGAGACCCAAACCCTTGCTACCTGACTTCGTATGAGACTTAAAAGGACTATCCCGGCAGGCATCCAAAAGAACAATTTTAACGCCATTAACAGCGTGGTCCATAGCTGCCAAAACGCGATCGGCTGAAATTGTTTCAGTTTCATAATCTAATCTCTTAAGGTTTGTGTTACTTAGATCTGTAGGAATTAGAAAATTCTTACCCGCATATTGAACACCATGACCAGAATAATAAAATAATGCGGTAACTCCTTCGCCAGCCTGATCAAGTTTATCTCTAAATTTTGATAACGCTCTCAGAAAACCGTTCCTAGTTGCATTCTCAACGACGTATGTCTCAAAGCCCGTTTCTCTAAGCGAGCGCGCAAAAAGCTGGGCATCTCTAATCGGATTGTCGAGGGATCTTACTTTATAGTTACTGTTACCGACAACAAGAGCGAGGCGTCTTTTGGATGAATTCTTTGACGATTTATTAAAAAACGAGTTTGTTTTTTCTTCTACTTTAATAGCCGCTGACTGCTCTCGCTTTAAAGCGGGTTTTGCTTTTGGTTTCATAAAGTCTTGCAGGCCAACCACTCTACTTTTAGGAAATTTTTCCATGTTGAGCTTAGCCTTTTTATGACCTTGCTTGGCCGCTAAGGCATACCATCTGCGTGCCTCCCAAAGGTTTTTTGCTACTCCCTCACCATATTCATATTTTTCTGCAATATTATATTGAGCGTTACTATTGCCCAAATTTGCGGCTTTTAAATAATAATTAGAAGCGGTTTTGTCGTCTTCTGGGACACCGTCACCATTTTCGTAAATGCTTCCGAGAGCTATCATGCTTATTTGGTTGCCATGACTTGCAGCTTTTATTAGCCATCGCAATCCTTCTCCTTGATTTTTTAGGAACGTGCCAAGCCCTTTTTGGTATAGGTTACCAATGGATCCTTCAGCAAACTTATTTCCTTGTTTAGCAGCTTTCTTCCACCAAAAAAGAGCTTTTTCACCATTTTTTGGCACACCTAATCCTAAATAATAAATAAACCCCATATTATGCTGTGCCCCATCATAACCTTGGCGGGCAGACTTCTCATAAAATTTCATAGCTTTTTTGTAATCTATCAGAACACCGCGACCTTTCTGGTAAGCAAACCCAAGATTATTTTGAGCAAAGGCTAACCCTTGATCAGCAGCCTTCTTAAACCATTCTGCTGCCTTCTTGTAGTCTTTAGAGACACCTTGACCAATACCGTACATCAGTCCCAGACTATTCTGGGAAATTGCATTACCTTTCTCGGCAGCACTCCGGTGCCATTTTAAAGCCAACCTATAATCCTTCGGCACACCTGTACCAGCCACGTAAGCAGCCCCGAGATTACTCTCAGCTTTAACATTTCCTTGACTTGCAGCTTTCCGGTAAAGGACTACTGCCTGGGCGGTATCTTTCGAAACTCCGTGGCCGTTGCTGTACATGAAACCAAGATTAAGCTGGCTAGCGGCAAAACCTTTGCTGGCTGCTTTACGATACCACTTAACCGCTTTTTTATAATCTTTAGAGAGACCCTCACCTTTTTCATAGGCCCAGCCCATAGCATGTTCAGCTTCTAAATTTCCATTTATTGCGGCAGCTCTAGCCCATTCACTTGATTTTTCTTTATTCCTGGCAACGCCCCAACCTTTGTAATATAAATTAGAAATGTGGAATTGACTTTTAGCGTAACCCTTCGCCGCAGCCTTTTTATAGAGCTCCATCGCTTTCCTGTAATTTTTTTTTATTCCATTTCCAGATTCGTACATGTAGCCTAAATTATGCAAACTAACTTTATTTCCCTGATCAGAAGAAGCTTTCGTATATTCAAATGCTTTATCAAAGTCTTTTGGAACACCCGCTCCTGTCGAATAAATGAACCCCAAATTTCCTTGCCCGTCTTCGTCCCCCTGATCGGCCGCCTTTTTAAACCAAATTAAGGCCCGTTTTTGATCTTTTCGAACACCCAGTCCATTCCCAAGCATGTAGCCCATAAAGACTTGGGCCTTAGCACTGCCATTTTTGGCTAGTGGCTGAAGTTCGCGTAAGGCAATGGCATAGTTCTTGTTATTAAAAGCGGCAATCCCCCTTTCGAGGCTAGTATTCTTTGCGTTGATTTGAGGAGGGGTTTTTGGTGAGGTTTTTTTTCTTTCATTCTCCCCTAAATTAAGGGTAAAGGTATTTGGCTTCACCTCAGTAAACAATCTATTTTTTTTTGGCGATTGATCAGAAATATTAATGGCACCCGATGCAATAGCCAATTCAATGCCCTCTTTATCAAGAACGGCGTATTCTAAGTTGGCATTCATAAAATTAGCGCCACGAAAATTAGCGCCAGCGAGGTTAGCCGCCCTCAAATCAGCATCAGTTAAGTTCGCCCCTTGGAGATTTGCGCCCTGAAGCAAAAGCCCCCTCAGATCAGCTCCCTTTAAATAGCAACCAGTACATGATTTTGTTTTCTTGAGTTTTGCAACATTAATTATCAAGTTATCTGGATTACTAACATCAGCACTCCACACCTCTTTTATTTGAAAAGAGAAGATACTCAAAATACCAAATAATATAGCTAATAAATTTTTCATAGCAGAAAAAACATAGCAGTAATTAGGGCAATGAGTACAGAAAGATTATTACTGAGTTGGCTTAATTACCTTGAAATACCAAAGACTTTGGAACGAATAAAAAGTCGCCTCCATCGTGACCTGCTTTATGCATGTTAGAAAACTCGGGTGTCTGTTTAATATTATAACTCCCCGTAATCGCAATTACTTTTTCCTTCAGACGATTAGCAAGACGGGAGGCAGTTAAAGCTTTAACGTTATCCCTTAGAATTTTAATAAACGAATTTGCAAACACAGAATGCAGTGAACCGTTAACGGCATCAGGTACAGGTTCATTACCTCCCGAGGTTAGTGCAACTCTTGTCTTTTTCTCAATCAAACGTCGGAACACATCTGTTTCTGGCTCATTGGTAAGTTTGGAAACACCCAATCCTCGAAATACTGTCCCCGAATAACATGAATCTGCGACTACAATCACATTGTTAGCCCTAAGACGACTAAGAATACGCGTGATCCTATCATTGGCAATCCATTCTGTATCGTCGGCCACTTCAGCATCAACGGGTTGCCAGTATCCGGTCTTAGTCGCTTCATCAAAGGCGCCATGTCCGGCATAATAAACCAGTAGATTATCGGCTTTACTCAAGCGTTTACTATACCCATTGAGGGCCTTGATGATTCCCTTCCGGGTCGCATTTTTTAAGAGCTTAGTTTGGAAACCATACTTTTCCTTAAGCAAGTCATTCACAGCGGTTGCATCATTAATCGCCGTATTAAGTTTGCTGAGATACCGATAGTCATTGTTTCCAATAATTAAAGCGTGGTAGGTACCAAATTTAATATTGAGATACGGAGACATCTCTCTTTCTCGTACTTCGAAGCGAATTTTCGTACGTAAGTCTTCAATGGCTTGTCCCCGTGATCTGGCCTGAGCCCGATGTCTTTTTACTCCCATACTGGCGTCTCCCACGTCAACGTTACTATCATAATCCTTAGACACCAGCGCGGCCTTTTTTGCCCATTCGGCTGAAAGTTTGAGGTCTTTCAGAACACCCAATCCAAATTCATAGATTTCGGAAAGCTTCATGTGTGCCTGAATCATGCCTTTGTTAGCTGCCCGAGTATATAGATCCCTGGCCTTTGTGTAGTTTCTTTTGGTCCCCAGCCCGGAAATATGCATATCAGCGAGATGAAGAAGACCCCATTTATTGCCCTGGTCTGCCGATAGGGTATACCAGTGGATAGCCTCATTAAAATCCACATCTACTCCCAGCCCGTTCTTATAAATGTTACCTAAGTTATCCTGAGAGTACGGTTCATTTTTCTGCGCACCTTTCAGGTACCACTCTTTCGCTTTGGCGTAGTCCCGTGGCACTTCAATCCCCTGATGATAATTCCAGCCTATACTGTTATAGCAACCGCCCGTGATCGGATCGTCCGTCTTTAGGATCCATATGAGAGCTTCCCTACGATCCTTAGCCATGCCTATCCCTAATTCATACATTTCCCCGAGATCGCACTGAGCATCGGCATCGCCTTGATCTGCTGCCTTTCGGAACCACTTAACTGCCTCCATGAGATCTTTGGTGACGCCCTCGCCGGTTCTATACATTATAGCAAGATTATACTGAGCATCGGCATGGCCTTGATCTGCTGCCTTTCGCGACCACTTAAATTCCTCCATGCGATCTTTGGTGACG
>CAJQSN010000020.1 GCA_905614355.1 uncultured Rhodospirillales bacterium
CCGGTCAAGATGGTGACCTCAGAAGACAACGCCCAGCCTCGAAACGCAAACCTCGATCAAAGCGGAACCAAACTTCTCAAGAACTTATAGCTAATGGTACCATTAGAGTTACCTTGCTAGGCACCGGCGGCGGGCCCGGCGGTGGCGGCCGTAATATGATAACAACAAAAATGAACGCAAATACGCTAATTGAGGCTGGCGGCAAACAATTTTTATTTGATGCTGGAAGAGGTGCTATGCTTCGTTTGGCAAGTTTAAGCCCACAGCATATTATCCGGACAGATAAAGTTTTTTTAACTCATTTGCATTCAGATCATATTGTTGATCTATCCGATCTATTTTTAAATGGCAGTGGTCAAGGGAAACGAGCTGGTTTTTCTGTGTGGGGTCCAGCTGGAACACGAGCAATGGCAGAATATTTACTTAAAGCCTACGATTGGGATTTGGAATATCGTGCTAATCGGCGTAGACCAAAACTGACAATGACCGGTAAGGATATCAATCAGGGAATCATTTATGAATACGGGGGGGTGAAAATAACGGCATTTGATGTTGACCATTGGCCACCCCAAGAAGGTAAACAGAAAAGAGATGTATTCCCCGCGTTTGGTTATCGCTTAGATTATAACAATCATTCTGTAGTTATCTCAGGCGACACTCGGCCAACGAAAAATATAATTAAATTTTCTTCTGGGGTAGACCTTCTAATTCACGAAGTACACGCGGGCCTTGATGAAATTCAGCGCGACTCGGGCGGACGCCCGCCTAGGGGTGCTCACCACACCAGCCCGCGCGAAGCCGGAGCTATATTCGCTAAAGCAAAACCAAAATTGGCCTTATATACCCATATTATTTGGGGCCGAAAAACTAAACAAAATCTAATTGATCTTACTCGCCTTAAATATAATGGCCCCCTAGTTGTAGGACAGGAAATGATGCAAATCATAATTGGCAATACGGTTGAAGTCTTAAAATAACCAAGCTGATTACGTCAGTTACTACATATTAAATTTAGAGAATTTAATGAATGCATTATGCTGTCCAAATGGGTGCAATCAACCGACGCTTGCCATCTGCTGATTTTTGAACATCCGGTTCATCCATTTCAATGCGATCCCAAAGCTTACAAGTAACTACTTTATGTTTTTGGTCCAACCCTTCACAATAATTAGAATAGGTACATAGACGAACTTCTTCACCCCTTCCTAGTTTAACTTTGAGAAACCAATCTGGGTCAGCAAGTGCTTGGCGTGCTGAAGCTACAATATCGGCCTCACCACTGTTAAGTATTGCCTCAGCCTTCTCAAAGCTATGGATACCACCGGCCAACACAATTGGCGTATCAAAGCCAGCATCCCTAATTGCGTTCCTAATTAAAGCTGTCGGCTCGACGTTTCTCCCGAATGGTCCAAATTTATCAGAAATATAAGATGGCATACATTCATAACCACTTTGGCCAGTATAAGGGTAAGCCGCCTCTCCAACACCTGGCTGCTTGGCATCATCAAACTTACCTCCCCGGGATAGAGATAAAAAATCCATTCCCGCCTTAGCCAACTCAACACCAAAATAAGCTGCGTCATCAACATCGCTGCCACCTGGAATACATTCATCAGACAGAAAACGGCAGCCAACAGGATATTCATCACCAACACGCTTACGCACGGCTGCAAATACCTCAAGCGGCAATCGAGCCCGATTATCTAGGCTCCCACCATACCCGTCCTCTCTATTATTTTTTCGAGATAAGAATGAAGCCATCGTATATGCGTGAGCGTAATGGAGCTCAATCCCGTCAATACCGGCTTTCTGAGCACGTTCAGCTGCGTCAGAAAATAGTTCAGGCAGTACGTTTGGCAACTGTTTAATATGATCAAACTGCACATCAGTAACCCGCTCACGTGCACCCATACGGAGGTCGTCTAATTCTCTCTGAGTCAGGTAGTTACCGAGTTCATTACTATCAAGCGTATTTAAATGGTCCCTAATTTCTTGTTCTGTCCAACCCTCTGCACCAATAACCGCCCGATGGGCATCTGTGATATTTAAAAATCTCTGGAAATATTTTTCAGGTTCAGGACGCCGACGAATTGAGAGAAAATCTATTAATTGTATAAATAACTTCGTTTGCCCCCCACTCGCCAGGTGTACCGTATCAGAGAGCTCTTTGAGGCCCGGAATAAAACGATCGTGACCAATTCGAAGAAGAGGCCCACTTGGGACTTCTTGAATACCGGTCGCTTCTATCACGATACAACCAGGTTGACCTTTTGCAAATCTCTCATACCAGGATAAAACCTGATCAGTTACTATGCCCTCTTCTGTGGAACGCCAAGGAACCATGGCTGGCACCCAAGTGCGAGCCTTTAGTTGAATCCGTCCAATCTTAATTGGTGTAAACCAGGTAGAACCTTCTGCCTGAATTTTATTGGGCCATTCACCCGGGCGAGGTTCGTATCTAATTTTTTCAGTTGGCTTCCACATGATCAGTCTAAATTCCAAATCCCAAATATAGTTTAAGATTAAACTATTTATTCAATAGATCCACACAATCTGTAAATAAAGCAAGTTTTTAGTAATAGCTTAAAAAAATTTAAGGTCTTCACGGCATTTAGTTATAATTAAAAAAACAAACTCGCCTATTAAATAAACCTGACCATTAACTAGCTGTTATAAAACAAATAAAATATATGTTGCTGTTTTGTTCTTTTTCTTATATAATCGAATGAGTATTAAAAATATAACTCAAAATTAAAGGAATTGTACAATGTCTATAAAAGTTTTTATCAAAGAATTTACTGCACTTGGTTCATTATTTGTTGCGGGATACATCTGGATGGTCATCGTTTGAACACTGGAGGCCGGGAATTAAATTATTCATACTAATAATTAGCTTTTATTTACCGGACGAGGCTTGCGGTTTTCATCAATAGCTACGTGGGTGAAGACACCTTCAGTTACTTTAACAGGGCCTCCAGGGTTGTAATGGTTAGTTGTCCAAGCTTCAATTTTAACAGTAATTGACGATGTCCCAATTTTTTGGATCTGCGTATAACAGCTTACGAGATCTCCAACTCTAACTGGTTTATGGAATTCCATCTCCTTAACTCCAATTGTAGCGGTACGTCCTTGAGCTAAACGACTTGCCGCAACGCCACCTGCAATATCCATTTGAGAGAGGATCCAACCACCAAAAATATCGCCACTGGGATTAGTGTCAGCGGGCATTGCAACAACCGCAATGGTTCTATCTCCTTCGGGCAATTTATGCTTACTTGATTCAACTTCGTTTACCATCGAATTATCCTTAAATAGTATGGTTTACACTTGCCTTAGCAAAACAACTAATGCACAAGATATGGATATTATTCTATTCAAAACACATTATAACGTTAATTAACGCAAAAAACCAAATTAAAGGTATAATTGATGCCGGATCTCTTTGATAACATTAAAGATAAACCACAAAAAAAAAATGCGCCAAGTCCAACAACAGTTAATAATTCTAAAAAAGAGAGAAGCTATTCAGCTAAAGATATTGAAGTCCTTGAGGGGTTAGACCCGGTTCGATTGAGGCCTGGAATGTATATTGGTGGAACAGACGATCGCGCTGTACACCATCTTGTCGCAGAAATATTAGATAACTCAATGGATGAAGCCGTAGCCGGAGAAGCATCACATATTGACCTGGAAATAAACGGGGAACACTACGTTACTATAAGTGATAATGGTAGGGGTATTCCCGTAGACCCCCACCCTAAATTTAAAGATAAATCCGCCGTTGAGGTAATTTTAACCACCTTGCATTCGGGTGGTAAATTCAGTGGTAGTTCATACGAAACTTCAGGAGGTCTGCACGGTGTTGGTTTATCTGTTGTTAATGCCCTTTCTGATCATCTCACTGTTGAAATTGCAAGAGATAAGAAAATTTGGACACAACGTTATGAACGTGGGAAACCAGTAACAAAACTCGAAAATACAGGAAAAACTTCTAATCGACGGGGCACAGTAGTAAAATTTCACCCGGATCCAAAAATATTTGGTAATAAAGTCCAATTCAGGCCATCCACCTTATACAAAATGGCTCGCTCTAAAGCCTATTTATTTAAAGGCGTTGAAATTAGATGGAAATGCGACCCACTGCTGCTTAAAAATGATACAGAGACACCTGAAAAGGCAACCTTTCACTTTCCAGGCGGCTTGAGTGACTATCTACAAGGAACATTAAAAGACAGAGCCACAGTAACACCAACAACATTTTCTGGTCACGCCAACCTCAATGGCGGCGCAGGTAAGGTTGAGTGGGCTGTTGCCTGGCCGCTAGACGAGGATGAGTTTTTTAATTCCTACTGTAATACTATTCCAACACCGTTAGGCGGCACTCACGAAGCAGGCCTTAGAAATGCCTTAAGTAGAGGGCTAAAAGGATATGGAGAACTAACCAAAAACAAAGTAGCAGTAAAAGTAAATGCAGATGATATTGTTGGCGGAGCCTGCATCATGCTATCCGTATTCGTTCATGATCCACAGTTTCAAGGACAAACCAAAGAAAAACTATCATCTGTTGAAGTGCAAAAGCTAGTAGAAATTTCCATTGGAGATCATTTTGATCATTGGCTTAGCGGAGATCCAGAAACCGCTAAAAGGCTCCTAGAACATACCATTGAACGCTCTAACATCCGATTAAAAAAACGCCAAGATAAAGTTCTTAAGCGCCAATCGGCAACCAAGAGGTTACGTCTTCCAGGGAAACTATCTGACTGCTCGCAAAATTCAGCTGAGGGTACTGAAATTTTTATCGTAGAGGGAGATTCTGCTGGCGGATCTGCTAAACAGGGACGTAATCGTAAGACACAAGCTATACTGCCATTAAAAGGTAAAATTTTAAACGTTGCCAGCGCCACTGAAGATAAGATCCAATTAAACCAAGAAATCAATGACCTCAAGGAGGCGCTGGGCTGCGGTACAGGAGCTCAATACCGAGATGAGGATCTACGCTATGAAAAGGTTATAATCATGACCGACGCCGATGTCGATGGAGCTCACATAGCATCCCTTCTAATGACATTCTTCTTTAAAAGAATGCCACAACTAATTGAAAATGGACATCTTTTTATTGCACTTCCTCCATTGTATCGTTTAAGCCAAGGAGGCAAAACGCTCTATGCTATGGATGATGCACATAAAGAAATTTTAACTAAGAAAGAATTTTCTAGTAAAGGAAAAATTGAGGTAAGTCGCTTCAAAGGGCTCGGCGAAATGCCTCCAGCGCAACTCAAGGAAACGGCAATGGCCGAAAAAACGCGAACCCTATTACGGGTCACAGTACCACTTCGCCACACCGATGAAGAAAAAATCGAAGCCAAAGAAACAGCGAGACTAGTCGACGACCTCATGGGCAAAAAACCAGAGTTGAGGTTGGCCTATATACAGACCCACGCCTCAGAAATTGAAGACGATATGCTAGATGTCTAAAGTTGATAGTTTCTATCAAAGAGCTAAATGTTCCATTTTAACAAAAAAACCTTGGAACTACATCACAATTAGCATAATTTAGCGTTAGAATCCCATGAATTAGCAAAGGATAAGCAAATGACCTCAGAGAATGTAGTTGATGATTACTTTGTAGAACGCATCGAAAATGTTTCTTTTGCTAATGGAGTGTTTAGAGTTAGCTTAGGAACTCAAGAGGAAAGCGAAACGCGCTCTGTTGTAAGATTGATGATACCAGCCAATCAAATCAGCTCCATCCTTCAGGGGATGGCCAATGCAGCTAGGAATATAGATCAAAAAGTTCAGGCTAAAATTGGGAAAAATGAAGTAAAATCAGAGCCAGCAGCAATCGACAACAAACAGACCACTGCTAAGCGCGGCTCAAAGAAAAAATAGTCAGCAACTAAATCTATCTCTCCTGCATAGCATCACCCAGCGATGCCAGAAACGGTTCAAGGAAATACTCAAATACTTTACGCTGACCTGTTTGAATATTGGCAATGACTTGCATGCCAGGTAGTAAGTTATAGCGTGCAGCTCCTTTTTCAAAATAACTTTTGTCAGTTAGCACCTTTACTTTGTAATATGGAGATCCTTCAGGTGTCATTAAGGTGTCAGGACTGATCGCGGCCACTTTTCCAGCTAGCCCATTAAAACGTGCTGCATCCGCGGAGGCTAACTTGACAACAACATCTTGCCCTTTCTCGACATAACCTATGTCAGCTGTTGGTAATTTAGCTTCAATAACAAGTCGATCGCCCTCAGGCACCAAGTCAACTACTGGATCCCCAGCTTTAATAACACCTCCAATAGTTGCTACATAAAGGGTTTTAACAATACCACCAACAGGTGCACGTAAGACAGTGCGGTCATAACTGTCTTTAAATTTTCCCATTCGCTGACTTAATTCATTGTACGTTTGACGCGCTTTATCGAGCTCTTTTCGATTCTCATCATCAAAAATATCCTGAATAGCAGCTAAACTTGCTCGCCCCTCTGCCAACGCTGCTTTAGCCCCAGCGACAGTGGCTCGATCTTCCTCAATCCCCCCTTTCAGGCGGCCCTCTTCTTTCAAAAGATCTAAATGTTCATATCGATTAGTTAAGCCTTTACTTAGCAGATTTTGACTAATATTTACCTGTTCCTGTACTAATTTTAGGCCGGATTTATTATTTTTAATCCGTATTTTCACTTCGGCAACGGTTTGTTTCCGCTGTAATATTGATTTTTGCTGCTTTAATAACTCGCTTTTATGCCTGCGGATCTGTATTTTACCTCTAAGGATTGATTGCTCAACCAAATCTAAATACTTAGATTTTAAAGCAGAGCTATATTCTGGTGGTTTTTTTGTAAAAATTAATCCCTCAAGACGACTAATTTCGATTTCTAAACCAGCCAGACGAACGTCAAGTTCCTTAACATCTGCACTCGAGGACGTAGGCGCAAGAACAACTAACTTTTGTCCAGGTTTCACGTTTTCGCCTTCTCGCACTAAAATTTTGCTGACAATTCCACCTTCAAGATGCTGAACGGTTTTAAGCTGGGATGAAGGAACGACTTCACCTGTTGCAGTACTGACAATATCCAGCGTGGTGACGCTCGCCCAAACAATGAAAACCATCGTAATAATAGCACAAAAAATATAGGTAAAATGCGGCAACATGAAAAAGCTTTTTGATTGGCTCTCTAAAGGGGCTTTAGGGACATATTCTATCGCATTTTTAGGTAGTTCCGGTAAACTTTGCGTATTCTCACCGTCAACGTCTTTCATAACCTGATCACTCATTATTCAACGGCCCCCTCTGCTGAGGCTTTTGAGCAATTTTATTGCCCTTATCACGCACAGGTGGTTTTGCTTGGACTGTTGAAATTTTGGGAATAGGCTTGTTATCGAGATCAAGTACAATGTGATCCCCTTTAACAATTTTGGGGTCATGGGACATAATGATAATGGTCGATCCTGCTTTTGCCAAACTACTCAGAACATTATGAACCACTTTCACGCCTGCAGCATCAAAACTTTCTGTTGGCTCATCAAACACTACCAGCTTTCCGTTAGTAATTAAAGCTCTAGCTAGAGCAATTCGCCGACGAATACCCTCTGACAAACGCCAACCATTATCCAAAATAGGTGTCTCAACACCTGATTCACTCTCATCAACAAATCGCCGCAAGCCAACAGCATCAATAATTTGGTTGAGCCGTTCCTGACCTGCTTCTGGATTATTAACTAAAATATTTTCTCCAATAGTTCCGCCAACAAGGGCTGGTTCCTGAGGCAAATACGTCACCTGCTTGCGCCACCACTCTGCTGCCGCTTGTTGTATGTCCAAACCATCAACTAAAAGATTACCGCGGGTTGGTTCTAATAAACCAACAATCATACGGGCTAAAGTAGTTTTGCCGGCACCGTTACTCCCGGTAACGATAAGGACTGAACCTGGCTCAAGTTTAATATCAAGTTTTTCATATAAAGGATTGTTATCTTTATCATAATTGAAAGAAATATCCCGAAATTCAATACCGCCAGAGTAATTACTTAACGCTGAGCCCCTCTCCTTCTCCAGAGGTAATTTTGAAAACTCATCAATCAGATCTAGAGCCTGTCGCGCTTTAGCAAACGTCGCGCCTAACTGTGAAAACCGCGAAATAGGCTGTAACGCCCGAGCGCCCAATATATTAGCACCAATCATGGCCCCAACGTCTAAACTACCCGATACAACCAGAATGCCCGCAGTAACAATAACGGCAACGCTCATTAATGCATTGGCACTTTGCGTTAGCGATTGGACTAAACCTTGTCTAAGTGCCAATTTACGACGAAGCCACTGTAATTGGGTCACCTGGCCACCCCACATCGAAGCGAGATTACTTCCTGCGTTAAATGCCCGAACCGTCTCTGCTTCTCGAATTGCCGTCCCTAACAAGGCGCTGTTAGCACTCGACGCCTCAGTAACTTCATTTGTAACGGAACTCATACTTGAAGCTCCCCAGATCCCGCCAAAAAACACCAGCACAATAAAAGCAAGTACCACGATGGCTATCGGAGGCACTAAAAGATACAATACAAACACAAACAGCAACGCGAACGGGACGTCTAAAACAACTGTAATATTAGCTGCGCTATAGGCCTGCTCGATTGCCTGCTGACCACCGAGAATTTCACGGCGAGTATCTAATGGAACTTTCTCCAATGCCGATAATTTCGATTGAACCAGCGTCTTATAACCATTTAAAGCGTGAGTTTCATCTTTATTGGTACTAATGACCTGAGCTATGTGCATTCTGGCTTGACGAAAAACCAACTCCAGGACGATAGCAATTAAAACGCCACTTGTTAAAGTGATTAACGTAGCATCGACCCCTTGTGAGACATACCGATTTAGCACTTGCATGACAAAAATTGGGCTCGCCAACGCTAGAATGCTGATAAACAGGGTTGCCGTTATCAGTTCAAACGCCACTGCCGGATTGGACTTTAAACGAGACCAAAATTCTTTCATACTTTAAAAACCCCTGAAATCCGACCATACAGTGTATATTCAAGTTGGCCAGACCCTAAAATTTTGTATCTTGATAATAAACGAGAGCTAAAACCAGGCCCCATTAACTATTTCGTATTACTATCTGCAAGTATAATTTAATGATGCGCGGTGAAATCACTATTTATAACCACTAACCTACTCCTTGAAGATCTGATTCATCCAGAACACCATTATCCGCAACGGTTAATTTGATTTCTTGATCTACCTGCGCATCGCCATCTGCGTCAATCTGTAAGATTTTAGTATTTGCGTTTGCGGTATTTTCGAATTTTGCCTGAGTATTACCATCATTATTTTCAAAAGTATGGCCAGCTGCATGCAATACAAACGTTCCATTCACCAAAGAGGATAAATCAATCTTATCTGCGCCGTCCGACCCATCACCACCTGCCTCAAAATCTATAATTTCATCCATATTATCAGATGTTGAATCTCCTGCCTCATAGATAAAGTGGTCATCACCGCTACCACCTGACAGTTGGTCAGCGCCCAGGCCACCCGTAATAACATCATCTCCTTCCTTACCGAAGAGGACGTTTGAGCCACTATCACCGGTCAAACTGTCTCTTTCCGACGTCCCTTCAATATTTTCTATATTAGCAATGGTATCTATACCTCCGCTGTGGGCCACTTCTGTACCCCCATAAAGATCAACAACAATGCCCGTGCTCGAGTGATAAAAAGAAACCGTGTCACCCGTACCAGCGCCGCCATCGATGTCGTTATTACCAGCACCGCCATCAATCGTATCGTCACCAGCACCCGCAACTATAATATTGTCGGCATCACTGCCTATCAGTTGGTCGTCCTGATCGGTACCAGTTACATTTTCAATATTACTAAATTGGTCATTTTCACCAAAGCCATCCGTTGCCGTTCCCGCCGACAGATCAACAGTGACACCAGCGATACCGCCTGATGCCGCATCAGCAGAATAATCAAGTTCATCAACACCCAAACCACCGTCTATTACATCAGAACCGGCGCCACCTACTATAATATCGTCTCCCGCGTTTGCAATAAACCAGTCACTTCCAGCCCCTCCAATAAGAGTTTCACCATCGGCATCATGACTGCCAACAAGAAATGTATTATTATTGGTATCAGCTAAAAATTCACCAGCAACTTCATAGGTTTCGAGCACTTGATCGCCGTCTATATCGATGGAAATAAGATCAATTGGGTCAATCAAATGGTTCTTTATTGTTACCGAATGATCATCGGCGAAAAGACCTGCACCGCCAGGTGCCGAATAATTAATTGTAAGATCACCGCTTACACGATCAATGTGGGCCGCCGTTATCTCAAAATTGGTAGGGACAACTGGAGAGTTATCTATTAATTGATATTCTGATGGGATGATAAGCCGATCAATTTGATGTTGAAGTGGTTCAAGCGTATTGCGGATCTCTAGTTTTTGAGCAAGATCTGCAACCGATGCCTGCCAATCGGTATAGGATGCATCCGAAACAAGCGTAGCCGCATCAAATACACCTTCCTTAAGGTCACTAATACCTATAGCTGCGTTCCAATCTGTTTGCGCTGCATCCAGAGCTGATTGAGTTGCAGATTTCTCACCAGCCTCTGTTACTAAAATAGCCGCTGCTGCATCTGCTGCCGTTTGCGAGGTGGTTAAATTAGTTTGTGCCGTTGTATTGACTGACACAGCCGTATCGTATCCGCTTATTGCTGTATCCTTGGCAGACGTCTTCGACACTAAAGCAGTACTTGCAGATGATGCTGCTAACGTTGCTGCAGATAACGCCGATTGTGCTGCCGTATTGGCAGTAACCGCACTATCGTATTCAGAATCACCGACACTTTTGGCCGACGTTTTGGTTGTTAATACCGCTGCTGCTGCGTCTGCTGCCGTTTGCGAGGTGGTTAAATTAGTTTGTGCCGTTGTATTGGCTGACACAGCCGTATCGTATTCGCTTATTGCTGTATCCTTGGCAGACGTCTTCGACACTAAAGCAGTACTTGCAGATGATGCTGCTAACGTTGCTGCAGATAACGCCGATTGCGCTGCTGTATCGGCAGTAACCGCGCTATCGTATTCGGCAATGGCTGCGGTAAAATTGGATAAAGCAACTTGATATAAAGAATACTTTTCAATTTCAATAATTTCAGCAGAATCCCAGTTTTCCTTAGACAGGCTGGTCGCTGCAATATCTGTATTATAAGAAGCCTTATCGGCAGCTTCTACCAGAGCGGCAGCAGCCCAAATTTGATCTGATGTAATATAATCCTGGACTGCATTTCCACCAACTCTAATTTCATCATCACCAAACCAAGCTATAAACGTGTCGTCGCCTAACCCACCCTCGATTATATCGTTACCATCTTCAAGATGGCTATCCGCGCCCGGCATGAACTGCCAAACCCCCGAAGTATTGGTCCACTGCCCATCAATGCCGCCACTTAAACGGTCATCACCAGCGCCACCATCTATCACATCATTACCACCACCCCCAATAAAGGTATCGTCGTCTTGGCTACCGACGTAACTGTCTGCTAGATTACTTCCAATAATTTTCTCAATATTGGTTAAGGTATCAGTGCCTGTATTAGTCACCACAGTCTTTTGAGATGAATGCAGATCGATTGTAAGAGGCTCTGCCGAATCAGAATAATTTAAATTATCATAACCGGCACCACCATCAATATGATCATTACCAGCACCCCCAATAAAGGTATCGCGCCCCTCACCACCAATTAAGATGTCGGACCCCGCCATACCTTTAATCGTTACACCTTCAGAGCCAACTACGGTGACGGTGTCATCTACTCCTCGACCGATTAAGGTAACACTGCCATTTGCGTGCAACTCAACAGTTAAGTCCCCATCGTTAAAGCGAAGTATTTCAACACTAGACACCAGATTAATTCCAAAATTCGTGGCAGAATTTAGGTCCGTCACGGATAATTGGCCATCAGAAGCGACAGCAAATGTGAAATCAGCCTGATTACCATTAAAGAGGGCAATATCTAATCCCTCGCCTCCAACTATGATATCGTTACCTGCACCGCCAGTAATAATATCATCGCCGGCACCACCATCAAGTTGATCTGCTCCTTCATCGCCTATTAAAATATCTTTACCACTACCACCCGTTATTAAATCAGCACCCGATCCGCCGGCAAGAGTATCGTCACCCAGACCTCCCGAGATAGTATCAATTCCAGCTCCACCAGTTAAAATATCAGCGCCTTCACCCCCATCGATAATATCGGCGCCATCACCGCCTTCTATTCTATCGGCGCCAGAAAGACCGAAAAGTGTATCATTTTCCGCTCCACCGTAAATTGCATCAGCTCCCTCTGCACCTGTTAAGGTATCGGCGCCGCCCAATCCACTCATCGTGACAGCTTCAGCTCCGACAATAACAATGACATCTCCGACTGTATTTCCACCCGTTAACGTAACATTCCCATCTTCCGTGGTCTGTACAGCAATATCACCATCACTGAAGCGGAGAGTTTCAACTCCTGAAATTACGTCAATACCCATGTTTGTAGTTGTGTTTAAATCAGTGAGTGTAAGTAATCCAATTTCAGAGACTGAAATCGTAAAATCTTTCTGTTTACCTCCAATAATGACAGTATCACTTCCTGCTCCACCAACTATACGGTCATCGCCAAACCCACCTGTTATCCCATCATCATCGCTTCCGCCATCCAGATAATCATTTCCTTCACCGCCGGACATCTGGTCTCGCCCTTCACCACCAGTAATAACATCTACGCCTGAATTACCAGAGAGAATGTCATCACCCCCCCCACCAACAATGGTGTCGGCACCTGATCCACCAGTCAGGATATCATCACCTGATCCACCACTGATATTATCATTTCCACCACCACCAATCAGCACATCATTGCCGGCGGCACCTTCAAGCGATATTCCGGGAATAGTTTCCTGGCTCGGAGTTTGGAAGAACTCAGCTGGGATAGTTTGTATAGACTGCCCTTCATATGACCAATCTAGAACCATCAGGTCATTGCCATCAGTTTCAAACATTTCCAGTTCGAATTCATATAGAGTGCCAGCCTCCATAGTAAAATTTCCACTATTTTGGTAGATATCTTCACTAGCGTGAGCAGATGCAGTCCAATTGTTGAATATATGAACTCCATCAATTATTAATCTAGCCCCGTCATCATGTCGGGCATAGAAACTAACATCTCCATCTGCGGGACCTTCTATATAACCTGTCCAACGCACAGCTATGTCACTATTCTCACGCGCAAAGCTGACAGTATCGTATCCATCTCCGAGATCGAGGACGGTATAATCTTTGATACCAGTAAGGGTTATATTTTCAGCGCCAGGAGTTCCTTCAAGTTTAGTAATTGTTCCAAGAGTACCGTCAGCATTAAAACGCTGAGCGTAGATACCCCAGTAGGTATCATGGACACCATTGATAGTATTGTGTTCACCCATCCAGGTGACAACAAAACCGCCGTCAACGAGAGGTGCGACGGAGGGATGTCCCTGATCATCACTTGTATAGGTATTGGCACGAAACTCATTGCCGACTTCATTGCCGGCAGCGTCGTAAATCTGGCCATAGAGACCGAGCTGGGAGCCGTCCTGGCTGTAGGAGTCCCAGGTAATGACATAGCTGTCATCATTGAGTACGGTTACCTCGGCATTCCTCTGATGGTGGTAGGTATATGTATTAACTAGGAACTCATCGCCTACAGGGGCGCCATCAACATCGTAGCGCTGCGCATAGACGCCATAATTACTGCCATCCTGGCTATTAGATTCCCAGGCTACAATGAAACTGCCATCACTGAAGCCATCTACAGATGGATCAGCTTGGTAACTTGACGTGTATGTATTAATCCTGAAAGGAGAAATCGCTTCGCTGCCGTCGGCATTGAAGACGCGGCCCCAGACATCCTGACTGCTACCACTCTCATGGTTACTACCATCATCATCGCGCCAGGTGACAATAAACCGTCCATTGGCAAGACCTCTTACGGCGGTCTCATATTGATAGCCAGACTCGACCCCTTCATTAACAAGGAACTCTCCTCCGGCAGGATCGCCGCTAACATCAAAACGCTGTCCATAAATATCGTGAAGGGTGCCGCCATGGCTGCCACTTGAGTGATCTTCCCAGGTCACGACAAAGCCACCATCTTTAAGAGAAGAAACCGACGGCTGATACTGGCTACCAGAAATATAGGTATTCACCATAAACTCTTCGCCAGTAGCTTCACCTGAAACATCATAGCGCTGCGCCCGGATATCCCAACCGGATCCACCATCATGACCGCTGCTGTCCATCCAGGTAATGACGAAGCCGCCATCTTCCAGTGTAGCAACCGACTCCTGAGGCCTTACATATTGCTCGCCACTGGTGTAGCTATTAACCTGGAACTCCTCACCGATTACATCCCCAATTGGATTATAGAGTTGCCCGTAGATACCATAACCCGAGCCGTCTTGATTATTCGACTGCCAGGTCACCACGTAACTGCCTTGCCCAAACGTTGTCACGGTCTGATTACTTTGCCGATCTGACATGTAGGTATTAACATGGCTCTCATATTGAGAGGCTGTCTCATCGGCTATCGTTAACTCAATACCGTCACCAAACCGAAGGGTCTCAATACCAAACAGAGTGTCGCTACCGTCATCACCATCACTAGTAAGAAGATCAGTCACGGTCATGGTAGACATATTGAAACTGTAGTTAGCGGCGTTACCGGTAAACTCGGCAACATCGATACCGTCGCCGCCGTAAAGGGTGTCGTTGCCGCCACCACCCCTCAGAATATTATCGGCAGCATTACCATAGAGAGTATTATCGAGAAGGTTACCAATACCGGTGATCGACGTATCACCACTCATGTATAATTGCTCAATATTATCGGAGAGCGTTGATGTCTCGAGGGTCGAGTAGACGACATCCGTTCCCTCATTAGCCTGTTCGACAACAGTATCTTCGAGGTCGCTAATATAATAAGTATCATCACCGGCACCGCCGATAAGAGTGTCGGCGCCAAGACCGCCGGTGAACTGATCATTACCAAGGCCACCTGACAGAGTATCTACGCCGGCACCGCCGAAGAGAGTGTCATCACCGGCATCACCTGAAATAGTATCACTGCCGTCGCCGCCGTAAATCATATCATTGCCGGCACCGCTGCTCACTGCTGCGCCGGTTGATCCGGTTAGGGTTAAACTGTCATTACCCCCGCCGAGAGAAATAGTCTCAACGTTGGCGACACTTAAGGCATCCCGCATATCTCCAAGTGTAAGGCTGTCATCGCCGCCGCCAAGATCAACATTAACGCCGATCTGTCCGTCGGCAAGGGCAATCATATCATCGGCAACGCCGCCGGTTAGAGTTGCACTACTAACCGCATTACCGTTGTTATCGAACTGACGGGCAACAATATCGTAATTATGATCGTTGCGACTGACAAAATAACTAGAATACCAGGTAATTATAAATCCACCGTCGGCAAGGGCCGCTACTGACGGCCAGTGTTGAGAGCCATAGGTATCGTTAGGATTAACCAGGAAGTTCTCACCAACGGTTGAGCCGTCAGCATTGAAGAGCTGAGCCCGGATATCACTGCCATTACCTTCATCATACCAGGTGACAACAAACTTGCCGTCGCTAAGAGTTGTCATAGATGGATA
>CAJQSN010000021.1 GCA_905614355.1 uncultured Rhodospirillales bacterium
AAGATCATTCGGTCAAAACTCTCTGCCCTTATTGTGGCGTTGGATGTCAAACCAACGTCCATGTAAAAGATAATAAGATTTTATACGTGGATGGACGCGATGGGCCCGCAAATAATAGTCGGCTCTGCGTTAAGGGTCGTTTCGGTTTTGACTACGCCCACCATCCTGATCGCTTAAAAACACCACTCATTCGCCGCGACGATGTGCCTAAAGATGCACATATCCAAGTACCACAAAATAAAATTTTATCCTACTTCCGTGAGGCGACATGGGATGAAGCATTAAACCGAGCTGCAAGCGGATTAAAAATAATCTCGGATAAGGAACCTGGCACATCAATAGCCGGTTTTGGTTCGGCAAAATGCTCCAACGAAGAAGCTTATCTATTCCAAAAACTAATTCGCCAAGGGTTCATTAGTAACAATGTCGATCACTGCACTCGCTTGTGCCATGCATCTTCTGTTGCAGCCTTGATGGAAGGCTTAAACTCAGGTGCCGTTACCGCACCATTCAAAGCTGCTGAAGATGCTGACTGTATTATTGTCATCGGTGCTCGGCCAGCTGAGAACCATCCAGTGGCCGCAACATATATTAAAAATGCAGCGAAACATGGCGCTGAGCTTATAGTCATAGATCCAAGAGGACAGTCTCAAGGTATAGCACGCCATGCAAGTCATGTGTTACAGTTTAAACCCGGAAGTGATGTTTCTCTCTTAAATGCGTTGTTGCATACAATTATCATAGAAAATTTATATAATGAACAATATGTTAGAAAAAATACTGAAGGTTTTGAGAACCTTAAAAGTAAAATCATCGAATTCCCGCCAGAAAAAATGGAAAAAATATGTGGTATTCCAGCTGAAACCATCAAACAAGTAGCCCGTATTTATGCCAAATCGCAAGCATCAATCATTTTTTGGGGTATGGGTATATCACAACACGTACACGGAACTGATAATGCTCGTTGTTTAATAGCCTTGGCTCTGATAACTGGACAAATTGGCCGTCCAGGCACCGGACTTCACCCTTTGCGTGGTCAAAATAATGTGCAGGGTGCTTCAGACGCGGGCCTTGTTCCGATGCTTTTTCCGGATTATATGTCTGTAGAAGATGACGCGGTCCGTTCTCAATATGAAAAAATGTGGGGCACAAAATTAAACTCAAAAAAAGGTTTAACAGTCGTTGAGATAATAAATGCTATTCATGACAACGAAATTAAGGGAATGTATATACAGGGTGAAAACCCTGCAATGTCAGACCCAGATCAAAAGCATGCGCGCGCAGCTCTAGCCAAACTAGAGCACCTTGTAGTCCAAGACATATTTTTAACCGAAACAGCATGGCATGCGGACGTTATTTTGCCTGCCACAGCTCATGCTGAGAAATCTGGAACATTCACAAACACAAATCGAGAAATACAAATGGCTCGAGCAGTTATTGCCCCCCCAGGCGAAGCTCGGCAAGATTGGGAACTTATCCAAGAAATAGCAAACCGTATAGGCTTAAACTGGAACTACGATAATCTTAGTGATGTATTTTCTGAAATGGCAAAAGTTATGCCATCGTTAAATAATATTACTTGGGATAGGCTACAACAAGAAGAATTTGTTACGACCCCCTGCGATGGACCAGATAAACCTGGTAAGGAAATTTTATTTGAATCTGGCTTTCCAACTAATACTGGACTTGGGAAAATTGTCCCAGCCCAAATTACCCCGCCTAGTGAATTACCTGATGAAAGTTATCCTATGGTACTTACAACAGGCCGTATTCTTGAACATTGGCATACAGGATCAATGACCCGGCGCTCAAGCACTTTAGATAACATTGAACCAGAAGCCATTGCTTGCCTGAACGCAAGTGATCTTCAAAGAATGAGTATCCAGCCAGGCAATAGCATAAAAGTTTCTACACGGCGTGGAAATATTTCACTAAAAGCTAGACAAGATAGAGATGTTCCCGAAGGTATGATCTTTATCCCTTTCTGCTTTTCTGAGGCAGCTGCTAATATATTAACGAATCCAGAGCTTGATCCCGTTGGAAAGATCCCAGAGTTCAAATTTTGTGCAGCCAAAGTCGAACCAAGTTCACACTTAGATTAGGAGACTTTAGGCAATTCCTTTAGTTTTATTGCTCAATTGGTGTTCCTCTATATTTAAATTTAAATAGCGCTCTACATGTGATCTAAGATTGAGCGTATGCTCACGAACTAAACGTTCAGCTAATTCTGTGTCACGTGCTTCAAGAGCACTAATGATATGACTATGATCAACAACCGACCTGAACGCCCTGTCATCTTCGCCGATAGTGCGTGCCCGAATAGCTCTCATATGCATAAATAAGCCAGCCGCAGTCTCTTCTAATATTTTACATTTACTTAATTTTAAAATTCGCTGATGAAATTCAATGTTTGAATCAGAGTACTCGTCCAAGTTAGCAGGAATATCTTTATCTTCATATTTGGCGACAAGTTCCCGTAGTGTCGCAATCTCACTATCACTAGCATCTAAAGTAATCAGGCGTGCAGCCATACTTTCCAACGCTGCCCATAGCGTAATCATATCCAGAATCTCAGATTTTGATTTTCGGATTAAAAAAACACCACGACGTGGATAAGTTCGAACTAATCCTTCATACTCAAGCCGAGCCAACGCCTCACGCAATGGTGTACGGCTTATTCCAAATTGTTGAGAAAGAACTCGTTCATCGAGACGAAGCTGGGCATTATGATCATAAATATTCATCTGTTCAATTGCAACCTTAAGCGCCGTGTAGGTGCGCTGCTTAAGGGTAACACTTTGACTAATCGGTGTTACTTTTAATTTAAGGGACGGCATTTAATATAAGACCAACTTCAAAATCAATACAGATATTCAATCTGTACCATTAACTTACATCGAGCGATAGTTAAACTAGCTATCAAATCGTTAAATTCATTGGTTAAACTAACTAGCGATTGGACTAGCCCAATATTTTTAGGTTTTTGACGGTAAAAACTCAAATTTATCACCCGCCTTGAGAGCTAATTCATCAGCCAATTCGGCACCGGATACCTTCTTACCACCCTTTAATCGTAACTTATTTACCAGTATAGAACCATTTCTTGCGCCAATCAAAATACCGTAATCTGAAATAGATAAAATTGAACCTGGAGTTCCTACTTCTGTTTTCTTAACCGATGTATAAAAATTAATATTCTGTCCATTAATAGTTGCCCACGCCCCCGGTGCCGGATCAGCGGCACGAATTTTATTGTAGACTTCATCCACCGGGTTATCCCAATTAATTTGCACTAATTCCTTGGTAAACCAACTTTCATACGACCCAATACTTAGATCCTGCTTATACTTAAGAATAATACCCGCCTTAACGAGATCTAAACTCTCAATCATAGCATCAATGCCCATAGGAAACAGCTTATCAAAGTAAATATTAGACAACGTATCATTAGGCCCAATATCACAGGATTTTGTAAGTAAGATGGGACCTTCATCGAGCCCCTGGTCGGGCCAGAAAATACTCAAGCCCGTCATAGTCTTACCCATTGCAATTGGCCAGCTTATAGCCGACGGCCCACGATGATATGGCAATAATGATGGGTGATACTGAAAAGTTCCAATTTTAGGGGTGTTAAGCACTACTTCAGGAACGAATAACAATACGTAAGCCATCATACACAAATCAGCATTAAACGATTTCATTAATTGGAGCG
>CAJQSN010000022.1 GCA_905614355.1 uncultured Rhodospirillales bacterium
AATAGGATCACCTTTTACCTAAATATAAAATAAACTTATTTGGATTTCATAATTCATGCAAAGCCTGACCCCAAAACATATAAATTTTATACCGGAAAAACGCCCTGTACTAGAATCAGGAATACCACTAAAAGTAGTTTCGGAGTTTGAACCGGCTGGAGATCAGCCTGAAGCCATAAAAAAAATTGTCGCTGGTCTAAATGCAGGTGAGAGAGATCAGGTTTTACTTGGCGTTACCGGATCCGGTAAGACTTTTACGATTGCTAAAGCAATACAAGAAGTAAATCGGCCAGCATTAATATTAGCGCCAAACAAAACACTTGCCGCTCAACTTTATGGCGAAATGAAAGAATTTTTTCCAAATAATGCAGTTGAATATTTTGTTTCCTACTACGACTACTATCAACCTGAGGCTTATGTCCCGCGCACAGACACATATATAGAGAAAGATGCGTCAATCAACGAGCAGATCGACCGTATGCGGCACTCAGCCACGCGCGCCTTATTGGAACGAAGCGACGTAATCATTATATCCTCGGTTTCGTGTATTTATGGCATAGGAGCCGTCGAAACGTATGCCAAAATGACCGAGAAGATAACAACTGGCCAAACTATCGATCGTAATACACTATTAAAACGTATGGTGGAATTACAATACACACGAAATGATATAGCTTTTTATAGAGGCACATTCCGCGTAAAAGGTGATGTCGTAGAAATTTTTCCTTCTCACCTTGAAGACCGGGCGTGGCGGTTATCAATGTTTGGCGACGAAATTGAGGTAATCTGGGAAGTTGACCCCCTTACAGGCGAAAAAATAGAAATTCTAGACGATGTAACCATCTTTCCAAATAGTCATTATGTGACACCACGCCCGACAATTTTACAAGCAATTCCAAAAATTAAATCGGAGCTTAAGAAAGTTATTATCCATTTTGAGAGCCAGGGTAAACTAGTAGAGGCTCAGCGTATTAAAGAGCGTACTACGTTTGACATAGAAATGTTAGAGACCACTGGCCATTGTTCCGGCATTGAGAACTACTCTCGGTATTTAACTGGGCGTAATCCAGGTGAAGCTCCACCAACATTATTCGAATATTTACCTCAAAATGCACTGGTTGTTTTAGATGAAAGCCACGTTACGGTTCCACAACTGGGCGCAATGTATAAAGGGGACTTCTCTCGCAAAACTACATTACATGAATTTGGTTTTCGGCTGCCCTCTTGCCTTGATAACCGCCCACTTAAATTTGAAGAATGGGAAGCAATGCGCCCACAGACAATGTGTATTTCAGCCACACCTGGCCCGTGGGAACTCAATCAAACAGGAGGTGTATTTATTGAACAATTAGTTCGCCCAACAGGTTTAATTGATCCGCCTTGTTTCATCCGACCAATTGAAACGCAAGTTGATGACTTACTTTCTGAATGTCGTAAATGCGCAAAAAAGGGAGAGCGTGTATTAGTAACAACTTTAACAAAACGAATGTCAGAGGACCTCACGGAATTTATGCACGAGGCTGGAATAAGAGTACGATACCTCCATTCTGATATTGATACACTTGAGCGAATTGAAATTATACGCGATCTTCGCCTAGGTGCATTTGACGTGCTAATAGGTATCAATTTATTAAGGGAAGGATTAGATATCCCAGAATGTGCGCTGGTGGCTATACTAGATGCCGACAAAGAAGGTTTCTTACGCTCTAAAACGTCACTGGTACAGACTATCGGGAGAGCGGCGCGTAATGTTGATGGTAGAGTTATCCTGTACGCAGATAAAATGACAAACAGCTTGGAATACGCAATTAGTGAGACTAATCGCCGCCGCTCTGCACAAAATGCCTATAATAAGAAACATGGTATCACGCCAGCATCAGTGAAAAAGGGCATCTCCGATATTCTCCAAAGTGTTTATGAAATGGACTATAATACCGTCGACACTGGTGTCTCTGGAGACATTGAACTTGTTGGGAATAATTATCAAACCCATATAAAGAATCTTGACGGACGAATGAAAGAAGCCGCAGGCAATCTTGAATTTGAAGAAGCCGCCCGTATTCGAGATGAGATTAGACGTCTGGAGGCTGTTGAACTTGGGCTTGGTAAACCGGGCATGTCTAAGCTAGCCGCGGCTCAGGCTGGACTTGATAAAACTAGAATGCCATCCAAAAAAATACAGGGCCATAGCAGCACCAAGGCTAGCAAATCGAAAAAAAAACGCCGTCAATCATAAAAATGCTCAAGCAATATTGATAAGTTGTGAAAATTTCGAACCAGCGCAAATTATTAAAAAACTTGGTGCTACATTTTAGGCCAGTTTATGAGCAACAAGAATAAACGATACTGTTGAAGGGTCCGGCCATCTCCTATCAAAATAGAAAATTTAACGCTAAAAACGCTTAAAAAAATTTAAGGAGCTAACCTTCGTGTATGGTTCTACTAGTCAGATTCAGAGCAATCCGCTACGGAACATAAAAATTTTGTATTCCTAGGTCTGGTCGGATGTTTTATATTCTTGCTGGGTTTGAATTCATGATAAATTTGACATTCCTTATCATAGGCATTGCGGGTTGATCTGAAAAATTTAAAGCGAAAGCCCGAATATTTTCCAATATACTTTCTAAGTTCTTTACCTAAATCACCATCGACATGGTTAACTTTTTTGATCTGAAACCAGAGTTTACCATCAGCACCTTTTCGGACTCCACCCAGTACAAAAACACTAGCTGAGCTCCAATCCACAGAGTTATCTACTTCCTTCAGAATGGCGGATTCTTCGAGGGGTGTAGGCTTACCGAGACCAGATGTTAAAATTTTTTTTACCATAAGTATCTATATATTTTTACGAACTACCTGAATATTATTATTCTAAAAGAACATTACAAGTTTGTTTGTCACAAATTCAATACCGGGCTACGATCAATTAAATTTAACGGTTGGGAATATAATCTATGGTAACAAAAATAATTAAATCCGATAATGAATGGGAGAAATTGCTAGGCCCAGAACAATTCTATGTTACCCGACAACATGGTACTGAAAAACCATTTTCTGGAGAATACAACGATTGTAAGATAGCTGGTGTTTTCCAATGTAGTTGCTGTGATGCACCACTTTTTTCCTCTGACCATAAATTTGATTCAGGTTCTGGCTGGCCAAGTTATTGGCAACCCATAAACGAGGATGCGGTCATAAATAGGTCGGATAGTAGTGTAGGTATGGTTCGTACTGAAGTTCTGTGTGCAGCCTGCGATGCCCATTTGGGCCATGTATTTATGGATGGCCCTCAACCTACGGGCTTCCGTTATTGTATAAATTCGCTGTCATTGAAATTAGAAAAGACTACATAGGGCCTTTGTGCACTTTGATAGCCTTATCGACAATTTATTAAACCATATAAGGTAGAAATTTCTACTTGCGCTAATAAATAATATTAAGGCTTATTTTTTTATAATCATTGCCTACAATAAACGAAGCAGCCTCAAAATAAGGGGGGCCAAAGAATACTTTGGCATCATTTGAAAAACCGTAACCCTCCTCTGGAAGACCCACAAAATTAGTATCCATTTCTTTATTTTTATTCTCATCATGGTGAATTGCCAGGGCATATATACCCGGTGCCATGCCTTTAAAAACAGCGATTAGGTTACCTGACTTAGCTTGAATATTTAAGCTGCGGATTTGGTCGCCGCGTGGAAATTCATTTGGAAGATCAAAAATTGCAAGACGTAATAACCCCTTGTCAGATCTTAACCCCTTAATTTTGATCTCAAGGTCGGCTGCAAAAATTTTACTAGGAATTAATACGACTATTAAAAAAAATATAACAATTATAATTTTAGAGTATCGATTTTTATAATAGCCGCGCACCATGACTAATATTTATTTAATCTATTACTTTGCGAAGCGCAAACTGTCGGTTTGATGTAAATGGACGAACTTCGTTTGGCCACCTGCCGGCTTCAACGGCTGTACCCCACTCCTCTGTAGCGAGAACTTCCGGCCCTTTGATTTGGTAAATAGCAGTATATGTTGGTTCCTTCGATATATCCATATCTTGGATGGTTCCTCCAAAATTCATTTTCATCGGTTCCGACTTAAGTCGTTCAACACTAACAACACCGGGTACCCTTAAAATACCAGGGATATGCTCTGTATCATATACTTCATTAAACAAATCCTCTTTCTCTGGTTCAATATCCATACTCGCTATCAACATATATTTTGACACGGTGGCTCTCCTAATAATAGTTTCTTATAAATTTATATGTCAGCCCAGTAATTGGTCACACTATTTTCCAGTTAACAAGGATCCAAATTGATCACACTTTCATACACCCTAGAATGCTTATAAAAGGCCGGCTATTGTATAGTCCCATATTTTAAAATAGTAATCGTATGCAAACTTTATAGCGATTAGACCTTACATTCAATAAACAAAAAACCAGTAATATCGTGACAATTTAAGTATGCTAATTTAAATCAATAAGGTAATTATTCAAATAAAAGGATTTAGAACCCATGTCAGTAAATATTAGCCTCAAGAACGAACCTCCATTGGTCGACGCATTTAAGTCGCCGGAGAGATTGCTGATGGGAGCAGGGCCATCTCGTGTTCACGAAGATGTACTGGCAGTAATGTCCCAAACTACAATCGGACACCTTGATCCCAATATGATTACTATGATGGATCAATTAAAAGATATGCTACGTTACATATTCCAGACTAATAATGATATGACCTTCCCCGTTTCAGGTCCAGGTTCATTGGGCATGGAAGCCTGCGTAAATAATATGATAGAGCCCGGGGATGAAGCTATAATTGCAATTAATGGAGTATTTGGAGCTCGGATGGCTGAAGTTGCTAGACGAGCTGGAGCAAAAGTTATTATTACCGAGGATGATTGGGGTCAGGCCGTCGACCCAAACAAAGTTGAGAAAGCTCTCAAATCTAATTCTAATGTAAAAATAGTAGGATTTGTTCATGCGGAGACATCAACAGGCGCACTTTCCAATGCCTCTGAGATTTGCCGGCTAGCCAAGGATAATAATGCCATGATTATTATGGATGCCGTAACATCCTTAGCAGGAGTCCCCGTAAATGTTGATGTCTGGGGTGCCGACGGCGTTTATTCAGGCTCGCAAAAATGTCTCTCTTGCCCCCCAGGACTATCACCTGTAACTTTTAGTGATCAGGCTGTTGATGCTATTCTTAATCGAGAAACCCCCGTGCAAAGTTGGTTACTAGATTTATCTTTAGTAGCAGGTTACTGGCAAGGAGACGGGAAGAGTGGTGCACGAACCTACCACCATACTGCGCCAGTCAATGCGCTGATGGGACTACATGAAGCACTCCGAAGGGTTGTCCAAGAAGGATTAGAAAATGTTTGGGATCGTCACAAGAAAGTCTCTGATATAATAGTAAGCGGCATGGAAGAAATGGGGTTTTCAATGCTCGTTGACGAAACCATTAGATTACCTGAGCTCCTAACTGTCAAACTACCTGAAGGTGTTGATGATAGCTCGGTTAGGGCTAAATTACTCAATGAATATAATATTGAAATCAGCGCAGGCTTGGGAGTTTATTCAGGTAAATTGTGGCGTATAGGTGTTATGGGTGAGGGAGCTCGCGAAGAGAACGCTGAAAAAATACTATCAGCGATAAAAGAGTGTATTAATTAGTCGGCTAGATATCAAAACGGTAGCATACTAGAAAATGGTAGTTAAATTGTGTCTAATGATAATGAAAATATTCGGGCACCTTCACTTAGTTAATTGATCCTAAGAACTAGCCGGCTGGAAAAAATGAAAGATTGGTATACTATTACGTTGGCTATGGAACCGTTCTTCATTCGTGAACGTTCATAAAAACCTATTTAGACTCAATCTCAGCAGATTTCTTTTTTTAAGCTATATGGTGTTTATCCTTATGCCTAAATGCCGGGGGCCTTTAAAGTCAACGGTACCCAAAACAAAGGCAGTGTGGATCCTGGGCTACATAACTTTCAATTAGCCCATAAAAAATTTGATTAATTATTTGTGCGCTATGACCCCCTCAAATCAGAGGGGGTTATGCCAATCCAGACAGGGAACCACGGCGTTATTACAAGCTCCTATTATGAAGATTTCGGACGAGTACACACCTCGTTATCGTGATGGATCTTCCGAAGAAGAGTTAGTCAAAATACCTTCTTAATTTTACACGTATTTCCAACCCAACTTATACTAGCTTTAACCCCAAATCTCTTCTGCCGTTTCCAAAACCAATTCAATTTTAGCAATTTGGTCATCTACTGTAATTAAATTACCAACGGCATTTGAAGAAAAACCACATTGAGGTGATAAAGCTAGTTGATCAATATCAACATATTTTGCGGCTTCTTCTACACGCCTTTTAAGCTCGTCCTTAGACTCAATAACATTAAACTTTGTAGTTACTAATCCTAGTACCACCATTTTATTACCTTTCGGCACAAAACGTAGAGGTTCAAAACCTCCTGAACGTTCATCATCATATTCTAGAAAAAATCCATCAACATCTGTCAAACTAAACATCTTCTCGGCAACAGGTTCATATCCCCCCGAAGCAAACCATTGACTTTTGGCATTACCTCGACACAAGTGTATACAAACTGACATGTTTTCTGGACGATCTCGTATTGAGTCATTTATCAAGGCGGCATAAGTTGCTGGTAATTCATCTGGATCTTCACCTAACTGCCGCGCATTTTCCCTCATCTTCTCGTCACAAAGATACGCCAAATTAGTATCATCAAACTGAATATAACTGCAGCCATGAGAACCTAATTCAGATAATTCTTCCCTATAAAGTCGCGCCAAATCAGAAAAAAAATCCCCCATATCAGGGTAAACTTCTGCATTAATGGCTTCGCGGCCACCCCTAAAGTGTGTCATAGTCGGCGAAGGTATGGTAACCTTTACTGTTTGGTCGGTCAGCGAACTAGTAAATTTGAAATTCTCAACTTCGATACCGCCAACAGGTCGATCCATTTTACCATTAATATACGGAATATATGGCATCTGCTTGTCTTGACCGGCTTTACCGTCTATTCCAAGTTGAACTACGTGATCAAAATCCCAGCTGGACGTTACATTCTTAATTTGACTTATAAAGTCAACGTGAAAACTTTCACGCCTAAATTCACCATCAGTAATTGACATTAAACCTACACTTTCTTGCAGTTTAACAACTTCCCTAATACATTTGTTTTCGTGATCACGTAACTCTTCGGCGGAGATTTTACCAGCCTTCAATTTAGTGCGGGACCCTAAAAGTTTTTCAGGACGTAATAAACTCCCAATGTGATCTCCACGAAAAGGTGGTTTTTTTCTCTGCGCCATTTATTTTCCACAAGTTTCAAACAATTATAAGTTTACATCCAACATAGAAATATTTTTCTAATTATCAAAAGAAAAAATTTTATAATTCGTAATGTTAATATACGCTGAGTTTTTGAAATAGTATTACAAAAAAATAATGGATTAATACATAATACTAATAGTAAAGATATTGAAAGCATCCAATCAAAAATGAAAAATATAATATTTAATACTATAAAAAAAACACTATTATTCGTTGGTGCTATAATATTCGGTGTTTGGGTTTTTGGGCCACTAGAACCAGCAAAAATGGATGTTGGTTTTGATGCTAATGTACTTGGTGAAAACCTTAACAGCTATCTAATGGTTCAAGAAAAAAAATTTAATGACATAACAAAAGGCGTTCAAAAACGAATTATTTGGGCTGATAAGGTTGGCGAGAAAACTCCCCTCTCTATAATCTATATCCATGGGTTTTCAGCAACATCGGAGGAAATCCGCCCAGTACCCGACCAAATTGCAAGTACCCTAAACGCTAATTTATACTATACTCGTCTCACAGGACATGGGCGTGGCCCGATGGCACTGGCTGAACCAAATGTCGCTGACTGGATGTCTGACATGGCCGAGGCGATAGCAATTGGGCGTAAAATAGGCCAAAGGATTATTGTTATATCGACATCTACAGGATCGACCTTATCTGCTGCAGCGGCACTAAATCCAATTTTATCTCGAGATATTTCCGGATTTATATTTATTTCACCTAACTTTGGAATTAATAATCCGTTTGCTGAGCTTCTTACTTGGCCTGCAGCCCGTTGGTGGGTTCCACTTATTGCGGGGGAAATGCGCCATTCTACTTCCCGAAACAAACAACATTCTAAATTCTGGACTACCGCCTATCCGACCATCGCTGCTATTCCTATGGCGGCCATCGTTAAGGCTGTTACAGAGCAAGATTTTAGTAAAGTTACTATCCCGGCCCTTTTTTATTTTTCATTAGAAGATAAAGTGGTTGATCCTCAGGCAACTAAGAATATGACGCGTAAGTGGGGCGGCAGAAAAAAAATCATTAATGTAACTATGACAGAACAAGACGATAAATATTCTCATATAGTCACTGGCAATATCGTTTCACCAAACCAAACAGACTATACTGTTCGGGAAATAATCAACTGGATTAGTAGTTTGCCTAACAATTCTAATAATAACTCAAACTAGAAACTTTCCATATATCAAACATATTAGAAAGCTAATTAGCGGCGCATCTTTATCGTTTACTCATATTTTCAAGCCGCACTCATCAAATGCTGTTTTAACGGTCTTTTTTTCCTCGTCTGTTAAGTTAAGAAGAGGGCGGCGGACCAAACCACCAACCTGACCAAGTAAATCAGCCCAGTATTTTTGCTGGGCTTGGGGTTTGTCTGGTGGGCGAGTATTCTTTAAGGCCTGACGTACCGGATCTAGACTATCGCGGACAACCCGAGCCTCAGCAACATCCCCGGCCATGGCCAAACGAGTATATTCGTTCATTCTTTGATCTAACTTGGTCTGCATCAGAAAAGGTGGGGTTGAACAAAGGTAGACCTGCCACCCTAATTCCGTGATATTTTCCAACCATAAATCTTCTGATGATGTGCTGACTATCAGTTTGCCGCGGGTCATTTCTGTTAACCGAGAATATCGATCACGATCGACACTGTATTTTATGGCTACAATATTTTGAATTTCAGATATATCTCTACAAACTTCGGGCTCGACTATATAATTGTAGTCAGGCTGATGCCAAATTGCGATACCAATATCCAGCTGTTCAGCTATATAGCGGTAGTACTCTTTAAGTACCGCATCCACGTTACTATGAAAATAGAGGGGCGGCGCGTGTACGATAATCCAGTCTGCGCCAATATTCTGGGCGTGGCGACCTAATTCTAGAACAGTATCCAGGTTCTCGTCTGAACAAGACATTATAGTCCTGCAGCTATCACCAACCTCTTCGACAACTATTTCAAATTGCCGCTTACGTTCGGCAAGTGTCATTGAAAAAAATTCGCCCTGTTTACCATTAACAAAAAGTCCACTAATACCAAGGTCATCAATCCAATGATGTAAATTTCTACGGAGTCCCACTTCATCAGTAGAACCATTGGCCTTAAAAGGGGTCATTCCAGCAGCAAAAATTCCACGGAAATGCTCTTGGGCATATTCTTTTGCCTCAGATTTTTTATACTTTAGCATATTCTTTGATTCCATTCTTTAGCAAAACTGAGCATTAATTTTCAATAATTAAATTGCCATATGAATACCGACTGTGAAAGGCAAAATCGCTGGAAATAAATAAATAAAACCTGTAAATCGCTTATAAGCTTGATCATACTTCTATAACTATAAATTATGGACTTATTATGCACCTAGAACCAATCCAACGACCACTTACAACTTTAAAGAATATCGTCGAAGATATATCTCTTATTCATATTAGTAACGCTATAATTGCTTTTCTTTTTGCCGCCTCAGCACCCGTTGCAATCATATTGGGCGTTGGCATAAAGGGCGGTCTATCGGAAGATGATATAGCATCCTGGATTTTCGGCGCATTCGTATTAAATGGTATCCTGGGTATAATTATTTCGTTTATTTATCGCCAACCTCTAGTTTTCTTTTGGACTATTTCAGGTACGGTACTCGTTGGCCCTGCGTTAGAGCACCTTAGTTATGAAGAAGTAATTGGAGCTTTTTATGGCACGGGTATTTTAATTCTTTTTCTTGGCTTAACTGGCTGGGTAAAAAAAATTATGGGACTTCTGCCAATGCCAATCATTATGGCGATGGTCGCAGGAATATTCTTAAATTTTGGCCTCGATTGGATCAAAGCCATTGGACACAACCCATGGATTGCTATCCCTATGACACTAGCATTTATAACTTTATCGTTAAGTGATACCCTTTCTCGCCGTGTGCCACCAATGATAGGAGTTTTGATTATTGGCCTGATTACCCTGGTGTTTACAGAAACATCAATTCCGATGGCCGAACTAAGCTTCACAATAACGTGGCCCAATATCTATAATCCAGTCTTTTCGTGGTCAGCAATGTTTGAGTTAGTTTTGCCATTAACCGTTACAGTTCTCGCAGCACAAAATGCCCAAGGTATAGCCATACTGACCGCCAACGGTCACAATCCACCGGTGAATACGATTACTGCCGCTTGCGGTGCAGGTTCAGTAATAAGTGCCATTTTTGGTTCTGTATCCACATGTTTAACGGGACCGGTAAACGCTATCTTATCGAGTGGCGGCCGACGTCAGCAGCAATATATTGCTGCTTTTATAATTTGCTTATTGGCTATTTTATTTGGGCTATATGCACCTCTATTTACCAAACTTATGCTAGCCACTCCGCCTGCATTTATCTCTACCTTGGCAGGTTTAGCATTACTACGAGTTTTACAGACATCCTTCGTTATATCTTTTAGTGGTAACTTCAGTCTCGGCGCATTGGTTTGCTTTCTAATCACTATGGCCGATCAATCAGTTTTCAATATTGGCGCGCCTTTTTGGGGCTTAGTTTTTGGCCTCATTATATCATGGCTGCTAGAAAGGC
Organism: uncultured Rhodospirillales bacterium; assembly: GCA_905614355.1. Lineage (GTDB taxonomy): Bacteria > Pseudomonadota > Alphaproteobacteria > Rhodospirillales > UBA2165 > TMED23. The sequence goes on from CAJQSN010000022.1 coordinate 10,948, forward strand.
AGGCTTTGAAGAAAAACTAGCTTTAGTCTCACCATCCAACTATTTCTGGGGCTGCAGAGCGGAAGGAACGACAAGATAGCACGCCTAATGTTGGGTAGGGTTAACACTTACAGCCATTAACATTGCTTCGGCAACCTTAACTTCATTCTCTGCAGCAGCGTTGTTTGACTTAGCCAGCGCATCTTTGGCGGCGGCCATACGAGCTTGAGCATCCGAAGCAGAAATATCCGCAATGTCAGTTACTCCTTCGGCTAAGACTGTACAACCTTCGGGGTTAGCCTCAGCAAAACCACCTTCAACAAAAAGAGATTTAGAAATTTCGCTACCGATATACATGTTAATGACACCAGGGCGCATTGTCGTCAACGTAGGTGTATGGCCAGGTAGAACACCAAAGTCCCCTTCAACACCTGGGACCACAACCATATCGACATCTTCTGATACTGCCAGCGCCGTTGGCGTGACAAGCTCAAATGTTACCTTAGCTCTCTCTGCTTCAGCCATTCTTATGCAGCCTCTTGTGCCATCTTAGCAGCTTTCTCAATAGCTTCTTCGATGGTGCCAACCATATAAAAAGCAGCTTCTGGCAGGTGATCATAGTCACCAGCAACTATACCCTTAAAAGCTTTTATGGTATCTTCAAGTGGCACAAACACACCTGGAGTACCAGTAAAAATCTCCGCTACGTGGAAAGGTTGGCTCAAAAAACGCTGAATTTTACGAGCGCGAGCAACGGTCTGTTTATCCTCTTCAGATAACTCGTCCATACCCAGGATCGCAATAATATCTTGCAGGTTTTTATAGCTTTGGAGAACCCGCTGGACCTCCCGAGCGATCGCATAGTGTTCATCGCCAACAATCGCTGCATCCAAAATACGCGAGGTCGAATCGAGCGGATCAACGGCCGGATAGATACCAAGTTCTGCAATTTGGCGCGACAACACAGTAGTAGCATCAAGGTGAGCAAAAGAGGTTGCTGGTGCAGGGTCGGTTAAATCATCTGCAGGCACATAAATGGCCTGAACGGATGTAATAGAGCCTTTGTGGGTTGATGTTATTCTTTCCTGCATTGCGCCCATATCAGTTGCCAAGGTTGGCTGATAACCCACAGCTGAAGGAATTCGGCCTAGTAACGCTGAAACCTCAGAACCGGCTTGCGTGAAACGGAAGATATTATCAACAAAGAATAAAACATCTTGGCCTTCTTGATCTCGGAAATACTCGGCTAGTGTTAGGCCAGATAATGCGACACGAGCCCGAGCTCCCGGAGGCTCATTCATCTGACCATAAACAAGAGCCGCCTTTGAACCCGGCCCATCAATTTGAATAACACCAGATTCCATCATTTCGTGGTAAAGGTCATTACCTTCACGAGTACGCTCGCCAACACCAGCAAATACAGAGTAGCCGCCGTGACCTTTTGCAATATTATTAATGAGTTCCATAATAATAACGGTTTTACCAACGCCTGCGCCACCAAAAAGACCGATTTTACCACCTTTTGGATAAGGTTCTATTAGATCAATAACCTTAATTCCCGTGACAAGCACTTCAGTTTCTGTTGATTGATCTATAAATTCGGGAGCAGCACGGTGAATTGGTAATCTTTCAGTACTGTCCACGGGGCCACGTTCATCTACAGGCTCACCAATAACATTTAAGATACGGCCTAGAGTTCCGGGACCAACGGGCATCATGATGGGTGACCCAGTATCAGTAGCTTCATCACCTCGCACTAATCCGTCTGTCGTATCCATAGCAATAGTACGAACCTGAGATTCACCTAAATGTTGCGCCACTTCCAGAACCAAGCGGTTTCCATGGTTATCAACTTCCAGGGCATTTAGAATCTGAGGGAGCTCGCCATCAAACTTCACATCAACTACGGCACCCATTACTTGGGAAATTTTACCAATATTTTTAGCCATTATCATCAACTCCTGTTGAGCTAGAGCGCTTCAGCGCCCGAAATAATTTCAATCAATTCACTGGTTATCTTTGCCTGGCGAGATCTATTGTAGATCATTGAAAGATCGTCAATCATATCACCTGCATTACGAGTGGCATTATCCATCGCCGACATCCGTGCGCCGTGTTCTGAAGCCAAGCTCTCCAATAATGCTCGATATATCTGAACGTTCAAATTCGCCGGCAGAAGGTCAGTCAGAATTTCTTCTTCAGAAGGCTCAAATTCATAACTAGCCCGAACGCCAGGTATTTCATCTTGAGCTCCACTAGGCTTATCGTATTCTGGTAATTGCACCGGTATAATTTGTAGCGGGGTCACTTCTTGTGAAATCACGGATACAAATTTATTATAAATAACCGTGCAAATATCAAATTCACCTGCATTAAACATATCAATAACTTTACCTGCGATATCCCGCGCTTCAGCAAATTGAACACCAGCCTTACCTATTCCTTCATAAGATGCAACGATTGCATCACCAAATTCCATTTTGAGCTGATCGCGACCTTTACGCCCAACGCATATAATTTTCACCACTTTGTTATCAGCTAACAGCTCACGAATACGATGGCGCGAAGCTCGTGAAATACTAGAATTAAAACCTCCACAAAGCCCTCGATCAGACGTCACGACCACAATCAGATGGACACCATCTGATCCCGTACCACTCAGCAATTTACTACCACCAACAACCGCTCCGGGATTACCCAAGACTGATGCCATCATACGCCCCATCCGCTCTGCGTAAGGACGCGCAGCTTCAGCAGCTTCTTGAGCGCGCTTTAGTCGTGATGCAGCAACCATTTTCATGGCAGAAGTGATCTTTTGCGTCGACTTCACGCTCGTGATCCGATTTTTTAGTTCTTTAAGATTGGACATGGTTTATTGCCAAAATACTATGATTAAACGGGTACTAAGTGAATGTCTTCACAAAATCACCAATGAATGTTCTAAGTTTTCCATCGGTTTCATCAGAAATTTCTTCTTCATCACGAATTGCCGCCAAAATGTCTGCACCTTTTGTACGTATGTTATTAAGAAGTGCATGCTCAAATCGAACAACATCCTTAATTTCGATTGTATCCAGAAAACCTTTAACTCCTGAAAAAAGAGAAACAACCTGCTCCTCCATGGGGTAAGGCGTAAACTGCCCCTGTTTCAGCACTTCTGTCAGACGAGAACCCCGGGCGAGTAATTGCTGGGTTGAAGCATCCAAGTCTGAAGCAAATTGTGCAAAAGCTTCCATTTCACGATATTGGGCAAGCTCCAACTTAATCGAACCTGACACTTGTTTCATAGCTTTTACTTGAGCAGCAGAGCCAACGCGCGATACGGATAGTCCGACGTTCACAGCAGGCCGAATGCCCTTATAAAATAAGTCGGTTTCGAGGAAAATTTGACCATCCGTAATTGAAATCACATTAGTTGGAATGTAGGCCGAGACATCATTACCTTGCGTTTCAATAACAGGCAATGCTGTCAGGGAACCTGCACCCAATTCATCATTCATCTTCGCTGAACGCTCCAACAAACGAGAGTGGAGATAAAACACATCACCAGGATAGGCTTCACGACCAGGAGGTCGACGGAGTAGCAACGACATTTGGCGGTATGAGACCGCTTGTTTGGTCAAATCATCATAAAAAATAACAGCATGCATTCCATTATCACGGAAGAATTCTCCCATTGTACAGCCAGTATACGGTGCCAGAAATTGCATCGGCGCAGGCTCGGATGCTGTCGCCGCAACAATTATAGAATAATCCATTGCTCCGTGTTCTTCCAAAACTTTGACCAATTGTGCAACTGAAGAACGTTTTTGGCCGATGGCAACATATATACAAAAAAGCTTATCAGCATCATCTTTTGCCGCATCATTCACTTTTTTCTGATTTAAAATAGTATCAAGTATGATTGCTGTTTTACCAGTTTGACGATCACCAATAATTAACTCTCGTTGGCCACGGCCAACAGGAATCAAACTATCAACCGCTTTTAAGCCGGTCTGCATTGGCTCATGTACGGACTTACGCGGTATAATACCAGGCGCCTTAACCTCAATGAGACCTCGCTCAGAGGATATAATTTCACCTTTGCCGTCAATTGGATTTCCCAAAGCATCTACAACCCGCCCAAGGAGCCCCTTGCCGATAGGAACATCAACAATGTCACCAGTACGTTTGACAGTGTCCCCTTCCTTAATTGTTCTATCATCACCAAAAATCACGACACCGACGTTATCTTCCTCCAGGTTCAGGGTCATACCCCGAATTCCCCCTGGGAATTCCACCATTTCACCAGCCTGCACATTATCCAAGCCATAAATGCGTGCGATACCATCACCAACGGATAGCACTTGTCCAACCTCGGCGACCTCTGCCTCAGTACCAAAATTTTTAATTTGTTCTTTAAGTATAGCGGATATCTCCGCTGCGCGGATTTCCATTACCCAACACCCCTCATGGCGATTTTTAAACGTTGCATTTTAGTTTGTATCGACGAGTCAACCATTCTCGAACCAATTTTGACTATTATACCGCCAAGCAGCTCAGGACTAACTATCAATTTTAGGGATACTTTGCCACCCACCGAGTTTTGCAAAGCAGTAGTTATTTCAGCTTTCTGACTACCCGATAGTGGTTTAGCAGATGTAACTTCTGCTGTTTTTTCTCCACGCCGCCCTGCCAGTAACATCAAATAATCTTTAATAATTTCAGCAAGTGCAAAGAGACGCCGATTAGAGGCAACCACACCCACAAAATTTTTTGTTAACGAAGAGGCCCCAGCTTTCGAAAGAAGCGACTGCATTGCATTAGACTGTTCCGAGCGTGAAACCACGGGAGACCGAATCATTCTCCTCAGATCATCACTTTCAGCCGACATTTTCTCAATCTCGCGAAGATCACCTGCTACCTCGTCAAGTACAGAAGCATGGTCAGCTAAATCAAACAATGCTGTAGCATATCTGCCAGATAACCCGGTAACGTTTGTAGTTTCTGAAGGCACTTAAAATTTTCCTCGACTTCTATTTCCTGATTTAATATCAGCATTCCAGAAAATATGGAAACTTATAAAAATATTTCTGCTTTCTAACAAACAGCAAAAACGATCTTGAGCTGTCCCTATCGCCGTGACAACTCTCACGAAAATGCCCGTTGTCTAGCATACTCATTCCGAGACCGCAAGACGCCAAAAAGCACCCTCAGTCATATCAAATTTAATATTTATTTCCAATGAGTTAAAAGCTAAAATTAGTTTTCATGGACCTACATGAAACTATAAGGATCAATATCAAGCTGAACGCGCACTTTACTTGACACCTTAGTGACCTGTAGCCAAGAGCGTATACGCGCCTGAATATTAACCGTTTTATCAGCTTTAATAAGAAAACGGCGACGATGGCGACCCCGCAACAACGTGAGTGGTGCCGGAGCAGGTCCAAGCGTCATGACACCCTTGTCGCGGGGCGCCGTACGGGCTAAATCATGAGCAGCTTGATCAACTGCATATTCGTCCAGACCCGAAATTATAACCCCCACCAAACGTCCAAAGGGTGGCATTTTATGACGTTGGCGGTCACGGGTCATGGTTTCTATAAAGCCCTTATGATCACCGTTTTTAAGTGCCTGCATGACGGCATTCTCTGGGTCATAGGTCTGAACTAAAACGCGACCAGGAAGCTCACCTCGACCGGCCCGACCAGATACTTGATAAAGCAGTTGATAAGTACGTTCTAGCGCTCGAAGATCACCACCCGTCAATCCAACATCTGCATCTATAATGCCAACCAACGTTAGAAATGGAAAATGATATCCTTTGGCTACAATTTGTGTTCCGATTATTAAATCAACCTTACGTGTTTCTATTTGCATTACTAGACCTTGAGCTTGGCCGGGGGTATTGATATTATCACTCACCGCGATTTCAGCACGAACATCGGGGAAAAGTTTAGCAAATTCTTCAGCTACGCGCTCAACGCCTGGCCCACACGCATACAGCTTATCTTCTTGCTCGCAATTAGGACATTGTTTAGGAGGCTTTATCTGATAACCACAGTGATGGCACTGTAAGCGGCCAATAAGACGGTGTTCAACAAGCCAAGCCGTACACTGTGGGCACTGAAAACGATGGCCGCAGCCTTGGCAGAGCGTCAGCGGTGCATAGCCCCGCCTATTCAAAAACAACAACGCTTGTTCGCCAGCATCAAATGTTTCTTTTAACGCTTCTATCAGTTTTGGCGATATCCATTTTCCTGGATCAGGCCTATCCTTTCGCATATCAATGATTGAAATATCTGGCAATTTAGCCCCCCCGTAACGGTCGGGAAGATCAAAGTGCTGATACCGTCCTAGAACCACATTTTGCAAACTTTCTAGCGACGGTGTCGCCGATGCTAAAATAATTGGTATTTCACTGTGTTTAGCACGGACTACAGCCATATCACGAGCATTATAAATCACCCCATCTTCCTGCTTAAAAGATTGATCATGTTCCTCGTCAATTATGATTACCCCAAGATTTTTATAAGGAAGAAATAACGCCGACCGTGCGCCAACCACCACCTTAGCTTCACCAGTTGCCACCGCTCGCCAGGTTATCCGGCGCTTTGCCTGGGTTAAATCCGAATGCCATTCGGCAGGGGCACAACCAAAACGTTCGTTGAAACGCGCCAACCACTGAGCTCCCAATGCAATTTCTGGCAACAAAACCAGCGCCTGTCTACCTTGGGCCAACGCTTCGCAAACCGCTTCAAGATAGACCTCCGTCTTGCCAGATCCAGGCACACCTTCCAGAACAGAGGCAGAAAATTGACCCTCCTTCACAGATCCTCTCATATTTCTAGCTGCTAAATCCTGTTCAAAAGATAGGGTTGGGCCTAATGCATCCCAGTTTGGTTCCTTGAAAAAAGTCGGAGGCGGTAGCTTAATTGCCTGAAGGGCTTCTATTTTAACCAAGCCTTTAATAACACCAGTACCCACACCAGCCTCTTTGGCAAGAGCATTCGCCGATAATGGACCGCTAACGTTGAGAACATCAATAATCTTAAGCCGCGCCGCCGTCATATGGATTTTAGGTATCTTTATTGGCAGAGAATAAGCTATTATCGGTTTCGGCGACTTTAACGCATCCGGCACACTCATGAGCATTTTCAAAACCGAACCCAAAGACGCCATATTATAGTTTGCTACCCATTCAGCGAATCGACGCGTACTTTCTGGCATCCCGGGCGTATCTAACTTCGCCAATACATGTTTGATTTTTGCTAGCGGTACATCGTCCACTTGACCATCCCAAATCACGCCAATCACCTCACGTGCCCCTAGTGGCACCATGACAAAATCGCCAATTTCCAGCGGGTGTTTGGCTGACAGATCGGCTGATACTGCATAGGTGTAGGCACGCCCCAGAGGAAGAGGAAGTAGGACACTGACACATTCTAACTCGACACCAGCATCGACTATGGTGGTACTAAAACTACTCATCAGGTACACTCTAGCTACAATTCGTCAAAGAACAATATTCGAAATTTATGGAGTGAAATACAATCTGATGAAATTCTTTATTGATACTGCTGATGTTGGGGAAATCCGAGATTTAGCCGAAACTGGTATGATTGATGGCGTAACCACCAATCCTTCACTTATTGCACAATCAGGCCGGGAATTTACCGATGTTATTGAAGAAATTTGTTCTTTCATAGACGGTCCTGTCAGTGCAGAAGTCGCTGCAACCGATGCACCCACAATGATCAAAGAGGGTCATAAGCTGGCTAAAATTGCTAAAAATGTGGTTATAAAGGTGCCTCTAACTATAGACGGCCTTAAGACCTGTAAAATACTCTCGGATGAGGGCACAATGGTAAATGTGACGCTTTGCTTTTCTGCGGCCCAGGCCATTTTAGCGGCTAAAGTCGGTGCAACCTTTATCTCCCCTTTTGTTGGCCGGCTCGATGATATTGCTTTGGATGGCATGGATTTAATTTCAGACATATGTGATATTTATGCGAATTATCAAGAATTTACTACCCAGGTACTCGTTGCGTCGGTAAGGTCTCCTAAACATGTCGTCGATGCGGCCAGTTTAGGTGCAGATGTAGTCACCATCCCCCCATCTGCATTACGTCAGCTCTATAACCATCCGTTAACGGATAAGGGGTTAGAATCATTTTTAAACGATTGGGCCGGCACAGGACAAAGTATACTCTAAATTATAAAGTAGAGCATAAAAGGGATAAAATATGACGAGTAAATCTGCAAGGACGCAAGTGGACGCAATACAGGTTTCGGGTTACCTGCGCGAAAATCCAGATTTTCTAGTAGAGCATCCAGACTTACTAAATATTTTAGCACCACCCTCTAGATGGGAAGGTGGCGATGGCGGAAATGTTGTTGATATGCAAACCTCTATGCTAGATCGAATGCGCGATGAATCAACCGATTTGAAGGATGCAGCTAATTTACTTATCTCAACAACCCGCTCAAATATGATGATCCAAACCTGTACCCATGCTGCTGTAATTGCTATTCTAAGTGCCGATAGCCTTGAACGGCTCGTTCAAGTGGTTTGTTGTGACCTTCTATTATTATTAGACATTGATGCTGCATCACTTTGCTTGGAAACTGGGGAAGAAAATTTCAAGAGTCTTGATGAAACAAAAATACGCTGGATTTCCACTAAAGCCGTCAATAAAGTCCTCGGTGGTGCCGAAGAACCTATCCAATTGATTGAGCATACAAAAGACGGCGGGGGCGTCTTTGGTGAAGCTGCAGGACTTGTCAAATCAGCAGCATTTTGCAGGTTGCAGCTGGGATTTGGTATTCCTAACGGTTTACTCGCGCTTGGATCTAGTAAGAAAGGAGCTTTCCACAGCGGCCAAGGAACCGATTTACTTATATTTTTAACCCGAGTGCTGGAGTTAACACTGGACCAATGGCTAGCCAAGAAAAAAAATTAATGACCTATGCCGCGGAACCTGCCGTAAGCAAAGTAGTTGAAGAATGGCACCGCTGGATGTTAATTGAGCGTAACTGTTCAAATCATACCCTCGATGCTTACAGTAGAGACATTTCTGCTTTTCTCTTATATTTAAGTAACCATCTAGGATTCCAACCAGGATTAAGTGAGCTCGAAGGACTTACCATTACAGATTTTAGAGGCTATCTTGCCCTGCGGCACAATAATGGACTATCAAATACTTCAACAGCACGCGCTATCTCAACTATAAGAAGTTTTTATAAATTTTTGGATAGCAACGAAATTATACATAATGCAGCAATTAAAGCAGTTAAAACACCAAAAATCCCACGCTCTATTCCAAAGCCTCTTTCACAGTTAGAAGCTAAAAAAGCACTTGATACAATCGGGAAATTACACACCACACCTTGGATTGCTGCCCGTGATTTAGCTATTCTAATACTACTTTATGGCTGTGGTCTTAGAATAAGTGAAGCTTTAAATTTGAATGTTGAAGATATACCAACAGGTAATATTATTGTTATAAATGGGAAAGGAAAAAAACAACGTGTTGTTCCAATTCTACCTATAGTTACTGATTCAATCAAAAAATACATAAGTAGATGCCCAAAAAATTTACATGGAGGAGGGCCACTTTTTATTGGTGCTCAGGGTGAACGTGTCAATGCAGGTGTCATTCAACGCCAGGTTAGAAAACTAAGAATAATTCTTGGACTTCCTGCAACAGCGACACCACACGCACTTCGACATAGTTTTGCTACTCATTTACTGGCCCGCGGCGGCGACCTTCGTACCATCCAGGAATTGCTTGGTCACGAATCCCTATCCACAACCCAACGGTATACAGATGTTGACCTAACTCATCTGATCCGAGTATTCCAAGAATCACACCCAAGGGCCTAAATTTGCACAAAACCAGCTAATGATTGATTACCTATACTCCTAGGCCACGTATTTAATCATCACCTAATCCGAAAAGTAGTCAGATACCTCGCCGTTCCTTCATAGCAGCACTCAAAGTACCATCATCAAGGTAATCTAATTCACCACCAACGGGAATACCATGCGCCAGAGCAGTCACGTTAACATCGCAATTGACGAGCCGCCCAGTTATATAATGGGCCGTCGTTTTTCCGTCAACGGTTGCGCTTGTAGCCAGAATAACTTCAGCCACGGTCTCAACTTCAGCACGCGCCATCAGACCATCAATCATTAAATCATCAGGCCCAATACCATCCAAGGGAGAGAGTACACCGCCCAAAACATGGTAAGATCCACTATAAGTCGCCGAGCGCTCTAAAGCCCACAAATCAGCAACTTCCTCAACCACACAAATAGTACTTTTGTCACGTTTGGTATTTGAACAGATAAAGCACGGATTAGCAGCGTCAAGATTGCCACAGTTCGAGCATGTTTGGATTTTCTCTGCTGCAGCTTCCATGGCAAGGCCTAGAGGTTTTAGCACTGCCTCTCTATTCTTAATTAGATAGAGAGCAGCCCGACGAGCCGAGCGTGGCCCTAGCCCAGGTAGTTTTGAAAGCAATTGTATCAGACGGTCTATCTCATTAACAGCCACAATATTGGCCTCATATTATATACTCAGGAACGAATGGCAAAACTATTTTTTTATAATATTTTAGAATAGGAACTATCATGCGTTAATTTAGCACAGTAAAATGCTTTAGAATGGTAATTTGAAACCAGGAGGTAACTGAATACCTCCAGTCATCTCAGACATTTTATCTCCAACCTTAGCCTCAACCTTTGACTTAGCGTCATTGAAGGCTGCAATAATAAGATCTTCCAAAATTTCTGGATCACTTGGATTAATCACGGCCGGGTCAATTTTTATTTTACGCACATCACTTTTCCCGCTAAGTGTGACTTCAATCATACCGGCGCCAGAACAACCAATCATTTCCATTTCAGCAAGCTTACTCTGCATTTCATCCATTTTCGACTGCATTTCTTGCGCTTGTTTCATCATTTGGCCAAGGTTCTTCATTCTTCATTCGCTCCTTTGATTTTTAGTATTATTTTTATTTTCAGGCTCAACCGCATCCAAAAACCCCGAACTATCACCAACATCTCTCACCGCACCAATTTCAGCGCCTGGGAATACTTGTAAAACCGATTGAACAAAAGGTGTTTCAGTTACCTCTTGAAGACGCGCTGCTTCTATAGCATTTTCGCGTTGCTGATATGTTTCTGCTCCTTGTTCATCTAATGAAACTGTCACCACCCATCTGCGATCCGTCGCATCATTTAAAAAACGCGTTAGCTCGTGACTAAACTCGCGAGGCATATTCTTGCCAGGCTGAAATACAATGGTGCCCGGTCTAAACCGGATCAAATGCACATTACTAATAAGATTAGTACGTAAAATACGCTCATTCATTTTATCAGCAAGCGCTATCACATCCTCAAATGTTTCAGGGTTTGCTAAATTAGGCACATTTGGGTCAGTATAAGGCTCAGGCTCAAACTTCAGAAGTTCCGCGGATTGCATGTTACCGTTCTGGCCACCACTGGATTTTTCTGTGAAACCGGGATCTGCTAGCGGCGCCTTTTGTTCGGTTCCAATGTTCATTGCTTTTACAGCATCAGCTGGAGTTGGAAGGTCCGTCAAGTATGCGAGCCTGACCAAAATCATTTCAGCAGCACGACTTGGTGATGAAGATATCTGTGCTTCACTCAAGCCTTTTAACAACATCTGCCAAGCCCTAGTAAGCGCTGCCATTGGTATTCGTGTGGTGATGTCTTTACTTCTTTTAGCATCCACCTCTGGCACCAACGAACCATCTGCAATCTGAGGTGTTATCTTAACCCTAGTCAGCCAATGAATAACGTCTAGTAAATCTTGCAAGACTAGGATTGGGTCGGCTCCATTCGCATAGTCGCGATCAAATTGCTCAAGAGCATCTGCAATATTTCCAGACATTACAAATTCGAACAAATCAAAACTGCTCTCCCTGTTGACAACACCCAGAATTCTGCGGACGACATCTTCACTTAATTCTTGAGAATCCTTTATGCCTGTCGCGATAACTTGATCAAGGAGGCTTTGCCCATCTCGAACAGAGCCGTCAGCCGCACGGGCGATCAACGCTATAGCAGCATCGGTAATTGTGATGCCCTCAGCTTCGGCTATCCATTTAAAATTGGCGCTAAGGGTCTCGACATCAACCCTGCGAAGATCAAACCGCTGACACCGCGATAAAACCGTCACCGGGACCTTGCGGATCTCAGTTGTTGCAAATATAAATTTTGCATGCGCTGGTGGCTCTTCCAAAGTTTTTAATAATGCGTTAAAAGCATTGCGGGACAGCATATGGACTTCATCAATGATATAAACTTTATACCGGGCAGAAACTGGTTTGTAACGAACACCATCAATCAGCTCTCTAACGTCATCCACACCAGTTCGACTGGCAGCGTCCATTTCTAAAACATCAACTAGACGGCCGTCTGCAATGGCTTCGCAAGGCTCACATTTACCGCAGGGCTCAATTGTAGCACTGCCATAACCGTCTACACCAACGCAGTTAAGCCCACGGGCGATAATCCTGGCAGTCGTTGTTTTACCAACGCCTCGAACTCCGGTTAAAATAAAAGCATGGGCAAGACGGCCCGATTCAAATGCGTTCTTGAGCGTCCGAACCATAGGATCTTGGCCAACTAAGGTGTTAAAATCACTGGGACGGTATTTACGCGCCAGAACCTTATATTCAGAATCGTCCATATTGTTGGCTAGTTTAGCATCACTCATTCTATCGCACACATTTTCTAGGACACAATTAACTAAAAAAAAACTAGGTGGGAGGCCAAACTAACGACCCAAACAAAACCCGTTACGGCTGCTTCCTTCCGGATCTGACCGGGTTAGCGAGTAGTTCGTCCGTAGTCGACCTCCCAAGGTAATTATAGCAGTTGGGGGGGGAGGGATGGCAAGCTCTATCCTCTCAAATTAGAACTATTATTAATTAGTGTTTATTCTTCTACAACAAAGGAGCCTATCATTCCTGTGATAGCTCCCCTACTTAATGGTGAAAAAATATAATCAGTGGCAAAAATTCCAGGTCCTTTCCCACCTTCAAAATCAAACCACCCATCTCTCGCCGGTATAAAATGAACTTCTTTAACTTCTCCAGGAGATAAGTGGAGCCCAATTAAATTGACTTTACTAATTTCTAATGTTTGCGATAATATTTTACGAATTGCGACAGTTTTAAAAAACTCTTCAGCTACAAGCATATGGGTAATATCATCTCTATTTTCAACGAGCATAATGTATGGTTCGCCTTGC
>CAJQSN010000023.1 GCA_905614355.1 uncultured Rhodospirillales bacterium
TTTTCTGCCGACATTTTTGGGTCAACCATAGGGTGCCAGACATGCCTGGCATTGTTTTCAATAATAAAATTAGTGTCACTAGCCCCGGTCAAATTACACACCCCACGCGTTTTTTATACGGTTTCTTTATTAGAAATCTCTTTCCTTTTTTAACTCAGTATATTTAGGTTAGAACTGGGGTCAAGATAAATCCATTGATCAGAACATGATATTATCTTGCGTATCAGTAGATTAATGGGCCAAATGTTATCCTATTTGAAGAGTAGTGTATTCAATGACTAAGAAGCATCCAAATATTGTTTTGATAATGACGGACAATCAACCGAACGACGCCGTAGGTTGTTACGGCAACAACGAAATTTACACCCCGAATATAGATGCACTAGCTGCTGACGGATTACGCTTCAATAACGCGTATTGCCCCAATGCCATGTGTTCACCTTCCAGGGCTTCTGTTTGGTCCGGTCGCATGCCGTGCCAACATGGTGTTCATACATGGCTAGATGACAGACTAATGGATCAGTGGCCTAATGATTGGAATGCTGTTGCCGAATTTCAAACTCTACCCGAGATATTGAAAGACAACGGCTATACCACGGCTATGATTGGCAAATATCATCTTGGAAAACTCGACAAGCCTCAAAATGGGATTGATCATTGGATCACCATGGCAAGGGGCCATACTTTAGATTTCTACGGCAATGAAATGCGGGTGAACGATGAGACCTTTATTCATGAGGGACACTCGGTTGACTTTTTTACCGAGAAGGCCGTCGGCTATATCGGTGATCGTGCCGACGCGCCCGACCAACCTTTTTTGCTGATGCTACCGTACAACGGACCTTATGGTCATTGGCCTTCGATCATGGGCCCAGCCAAAAATGAGTTCTGGGAACTCTATGAAAACATGCCCATGAATTCTGTTCCAAGAGAAGGAATTAACAAAAAAGCCATTGAGGTTTTTCAACTGACGACTGATTATCTATCCAAAAAAAAGGGTGGGCCGGATTTTAGCTCTCTCCTACAAATGCCGAACGACCTAACAACGTTGCGTAACTACTATTCACAGGTGAGTGTTATCGATAACGGTGTTGGGCAAGTTATGAGTGCCTTAAAGGCGGGTGGGTTTGGCGACAACACCATCGTTATTTATACGGCAGATCATGGATTTTCCCTAGGTCATCATGGTTTTTGGGGGCACGGACAGGCAACATGGCCGTCAAATGCCTTCCGAATAGCTTATAATATTCCAATGCTGATGTGGGGTGCCGGAATTGCCAACGAAGGATCCAGTGAGGCTTATATCAACAGCACCGACCTTTACGCAACTCTGCTCGATCACCTAGGACTTTGGGATAACATAGAGAAAAAAGATATCCCGTCTCGCAGCTTTGCCGAACTTCTGACCAATGGAGAAGCTGAATGGACTGATGAGGTTTTCCTGGAACAAGAAGAAACACGTGCCATCCGCACCCCAGCCTGGTCGTATTTCAAGCGTTTTTCAGACAGTAAAAAATACCCTTTGACCAATGAACTTTACAATTTGACCAGCGATCCAGATGAACGCGTTAACCTTGCGGGGAATAAAGAATACCAAAAAACCGAGAAAGAGCTATCAAATAAAATCATTACCTTTTTCGAGACCTATGCTGACCCTAAATACGATCTTTGGAGGGGTGGCAAGCCAAAATCAAATACCTCGCGGCCTTGGTTATGGAAAGACGCGTGGGGTGAAGATTGGCAGCCAATAACTTAGCAGTTTTGTTCAGAATACTTTTGTTGATTCCACTTTAAAAATTGGACCCATTTCCGCTAAAGAACATGGGCAACGTTAAACTCAACGGACACAAATAGATTGCCGGTGCTGACAAAACTGATATAAATTTTGGAGGCGGGGAAGCAAAGCAGACGATTTTTTATAGCTTACTTTCTGCGCGACGTAAGATCGAGTTAGTGATACAGAGGTTTGGCAAGATGAGCTGCGGCTAAATTTTGAATTACTCACTTTAGTTTTGACTAGTTTCCTGCCATTGTAATCAGACAAATACATTTAGCCATAATAATAGAAGTGGTGTTATATAGGGGGTAGAAATGACTAATCAACAAAAACTCGGAATGTTTCAATCATCACCGGAAGAGCTCGACGCTAATGAAGACTTTAATGAATCCATGTGTCCTGCCACCAAAATGGCCTCTGAGTTTGAACCTTTTAGCGAAGCTTATATTAAGAACCCGTTTGATTTCTTTAAACGGGCACGACGGGAAGAGCCTGTTTTTTATGATCCAAAATCTAATTATTGGGTAGTGCTGAATTATACAGATATTGTTAATATTTTCCGAGATCCAGAAACATTTTCAGCTGCTTTGGCACGCCACCCAGTAACAGCGATGTGTCCTGCAGCTGCTGGGGTTCGCGATAGTTTGGATATTTCTATCGAGCCGTCTCTTGTAGATGAGGATCCCATTACTCATAAGGTACATAAAAAGATTTTTGGTGATGCTTTTACCCCAAAACGTGTGAACGAAATTGAACCCCGGATTAGAAGTATCGTTAATGGCTTCATCGATCGTTTTATTGAAAATGGGAGAGCAGACCTTGTTGCTCAGCTACTTTACGAAGTTCCAGCGCTGGCAATATTTATTTTTTTGGGTGCAGATGATGATAAAGCACTAATGGTCAAACAACTGGGTGCTGTTCGCGCAGTTGTTAGTTGGGGACAACCCTCGGAAGATGAACAAATTGAGATGATGCATGATATCAGTAAGCATTGGGAGTTTACAAAACAGTTGGTTGACCAAGCGCTCATATCTCCCGGAGATAATTATTTGGGAGATATGGCTAGGCTTCACTTATCTGATCCAACCAAATTTACAGTGAATTATCTGTGTAATGTAATGTTCCTAATGCAGTTCGCCGGACATGAAACCACGACCCAGGCTTCTGCTAATGGGATGAGGGCTCTTTTGGAAAATAAAGATCAGTGGGATGCCCTTTGTAAAGACCCTAAACTTATTCCAAATGCTGTTGAAGAAATTCTCCGCTACGATTCTTCAATATTTGCATGGCGGCGGATAACGACATGCAACACAAAAATTGGGGAGTTTGATATCCCAAAGGGGTCAAAAGTACTAATGGCACTAGGTTCAGGTAGTCGTGATGACAGCGTATTTGAAAATGGTGATAGTTTTAATATTTTCCGAAAACAAAAGAAAAAACATCTTGCTTTTGGAAATGGTGTCCACTTTTGTATGGGGGCGCCCCTTGCAAGGCTGGAGATGAAGATAATATTAGAAGAGTTAGCGAGGCGCCTACCACATATGAAAATGGTTAAAGGGCAGAAATGGGATTACATTCCGACCCTAGCTTTCCGGGGCATTAAAAAGCTTATGATCGAATGGGATGTAGATAAAAATTCTTAGTAAACGTTTAAATTTTATTTAAACTTAGGTACTGATCCTGCGTTACTAATTCCTCAAAATCACGGATTTTACACATTATTTAATCATCTTATACCAGCGAATTCATCAATAGCGACAAGCCTGAACAACTGGCAGGCCCTCTGATTATCCTAATTTATTATATAAAAATAGGTTAGGATTACTCGTTTATTCTTCTCACGTTAATGGTCGTGCCTAAATCAACCCTACCTAAAATTTTAGTGAAGTTTTTAATGCTGCTATAATGCTTTAGCTTTACATCTGATAGTCCACGTCAAAATCAGGGAGTAAGAAAAAAAGTTAATCGCCAAATGTGGGAATTGGAGTAGAAAAATTCAAAACTTTTAATTAACTCGCCTCATAATATTTTCTTAGAGCAATCTTATCAATCTTGGCAGCGGGAGTTTTGGGTAGTGAGGCAACAATAGTTATCACTGATGGTACTTTAAATTTGGCTAGATTTTCTTTGCAGTAGTCGATAATTTCCTCTTTTGTGACGGTTCCTCCTTCGGTTACCACGACAAAAGCCTGTATGGCCTCGCCACGATGAGTATCTGACACACCGATGGCGGCAGCCTCATGTATTTCCGGATGGGTAAAAAGAATTTCATCAATTTCACGGGGAAACACATTGTAGCCACCCACGTTAACCATATCTTTCTTACGATCAACAATGGTTATCCGGCCTAAATTGTCAATAAAACCAATATCCCCTGTATAGAGCCAACCATCCCGGATGGTATCTGCCGTTTCATTGGGCCTATTCCAATAGCTGGTGATCATTTGTGGACCACGAATTCGAAGTTCACCAGCTTCACCCATAGGCATAATATTGACCCCCATTTCGGGATCCACAGCCTCAATATCAGTCATCACGCAAGGCAAGCCAACTGATCCGATTTTATTTGGACGGTCACTGGGATTGCCACTTAGCGGAGCGGCTTCTGACATTCCCCATAATTCATGCACCGTATTCCCCGAGGCATCTTCCCATGCGGCAATTGTTGCTTCCGCAAATGCAGATCCGCCACCAAGGCAAAGGCGCAGTTGACTAAAGTCTGTTTCTCTTAAAGCTGGAACAGCTAATAACGCATTGTAGATTACAGAAGGTCCACCTGCAAAAATGGTCGTCTTGGTACGGCTGATTTCAGAGATTACTACATCAGGGACAAACTTTGGAACTAAAACAACAGTGTTACAACCATACATTGGCGCGACCAGTGAAACGCACCATCCCCATATATGAGATACCGGCGCTACGTTCAGCCATATGTCACCGGCAATGGGTGTACTGTATAATCCATCCATTGATTTTGCCATAGCCAGCATCATCGCATGTGTGTGCATGGCTCCTTTAGGTAGTCCCGTGGTGCCGCCTGTATACGCCAAAAGTGCCAAATCGGTATTTTTTGGAAAGGGTGTCGGAAGTTTCAAATCTCGCTTTCCACGCCATTGATCAATCGCGACCTGCTCATCTTCGAAAGTATAAAAATGGGTAACATTATTGGCCTCGGCCAGGGGGGCTAATACTTCTTCATGAACTGGGTCGCAGAGAATAACGGTTGGTGAAGCGTCTTCGACCAAAGGCCGAAGCTCATTCTCGGTGTAAAGTGGATTGAACATAATAACTTGAGCGCCCGCCGCCCAGACTGCATTTGCGGCTACAGCCGTCTCAATTGAATTGGCCTTTAGAATAATGACCCGTTCATTTCTGGCACCCATATCAATTAAATTATTAGCTAAACCCGCGACGCAGGCATAATAATCGGCAAAAGTAATTTCATTATCACCACTAATAACAGCAATATGGTCAGGATGTTCTTTTGCCGCATGGGCCAGCATGTGCACCATAGATTCAAATTCAGGACGCTGTAACCGTTGATCTCGTTCTCGAATTTGATCAGTCATAAAATTACTCCCCTCTAATTTATTGGATTAAATTTACCAATCCAGCGGTGTTGCTTTTCATAAGCCTCTGGTAGCGTTGCCTCTGCCACCATTTCTTCTAGACGTTTTAGTTTTTCTGGCGTTTCTTCGGGAATTTCATCAACCCACTTTTTTAATAAATTTTCATAATCATTACCCACAGGGCAGACATCAGCACAGCGACGACAGCCGGTAATAATGCCACTACCGCGCAACATCGCCTGAAAAATTTCAGAGGACTCCATGCCACGCAGTTTAGCAATCTGCTGCAACTGATCTTCTTCGGTTAAAATACTGGTAAGGTAATTGGACATAAACTCAAAACCAAAGGGCGAACGAAAAGTATCGCAGGCCGCCCAATCTCGATCCCAATATTGGACGGCATCAGCTGGGCAGGCTTTGAGACAGCGGCCACATTCAGGCCCCAGACAGAGGGCCTCTTCCATTTTAGAATCAGGATCTATATCAGCAGATGTTAGTACGAGCCCTAAAATAACTCGTGGGCCGTATTCCCGTGTGATGAGTTGGTGATTGAGCCCCAAAGTACCAAGCCCAGCCTCGACAGCGGCATGTTCAGCTGATAAAGGGTGGGTGGCCTGGGTGTCTTTGCCTTTTTTGAATTTTAAAGGATCAACGTGGTGGTACGGTACTAGTAAAGCCGGAGCGCCGTTATCCTCCATCCAGAAAACGAGATCGAGCGCTAGTTCTTCGAGCGCGGAAATTAACAGCTCATCACCATAGAACTTGTGCTGATCATTCCACGCCGGCAGGCGCGATGTTGCAAAGCTTATGCGTTTAGCAAGCACGATCACCCGAGCACCATCAATTTCAGTTATATGAGAAGGCGTGCGTGGATTTTTAAGGTCGGGTGGGTACTGATCCATAATTGCACCATCTGCTATACCTACCAAATCAGCGCCAAACTCTTTGGCTTTGGCTTTGACCTGGTCCGAGGTTAAGGATGTCGAGATAAGTTCATTCATTATGCTTTTTCTGCCTTAAATTTTTTACGCTGGTCTCTGGCCGCTTTTCCCGTGTAACCATCAGGGCCCACCCAACGCACATTCCAATCGTTCAAGCCCGGTACTTTATTGTCCGTTTGCCGAGCTGCTTTATAGGCTTGACCTTTGGCTATACGTTCTGGTGTCGTTTCCGGTATAACCTTTTGCGGCTCGGCCAGAAATTCTTGATAATCATCTCCCACCGGACAGACCGCCGTGCAGCGGGGACATGTGCCAAAACAACCCCAGACGCGTGTCAAACCTTGCCAGTAATGAAGCAATCTGTGGGAATTCAAAACTTCCTTTCTGCTGGTATCATCAGCTTCAATAAATTTATTAAAAAGATCAGCTGCACCGTAGAAGCCTGTTGTTTGCGCTTCGATTGAACATTGACGTTTATCGATATGAAAGTGCAAAACCGCATCGGTTGGGCAGGCGTAAAGGCAACGCGAACAGCCTTCGCCAACGCACAATTGCTCTGCCAATGGCTCACCCGGTTCCAACTTAGCATCGGTAACCACGACTGCTAAGTTTACGCGCGGCCCGTACTCGACACACATGAAATTGACGCCTAATCCAAGTGTTCCCATTCCAGCCTCGACGGCGAGATGCCGTAAGCTGAGGTGACCGTAAGTACCAGACTTCAGCTCCCAATCGGTTGAATTATTGTTCATTACGAGACCAAAATAGCCCTGCTTCTCGATTTCTTCTGAAACGCGCCGGGCAATTTTATCAAGCCGGCGATTAATCATCATATTCATCATTTGATAGGGTTCAGGCTCGCGGGTCCGAAAGCTTGCTACCGGCACACGGAGTGCCAGGACAATTATACTTTTAGCATCCGGCGTCATACGCTCAGGCGTTTGTGGCCACCGTGGGTCCGGTGGAAAGGCATTTAATGTTTCGGCGCTTGCAATACCAGCTAAATCGGCCCCACAATTCTTGGCAATCTCAATAACATCAAGGGATGTCAAACCACCTATTTTTTCTGTCAAATTTCAGGCCTCCTTTCTCACCATACCTATAGGTATTGAAATGAGTCAAGAATTAGCTGTTTTCCTTTCAAATAACGAATCTAGGCAAGCCCATAGTAATTCTTCCCGGTTTTGCTCTTTTATTGGTGCTGCAATAATAATTTCTCCAACATAAAAGGAAAACAGTAACCAGGCCTTGGCTTCGGCAATTTTTGGGTCCTCATAAATTTCGCCAAACAACCCACGCATATAATCCATCCGACGCTCATCTTCTCGAGCGATAATTTCCCATATTTTTGAATCTTTACGGCCCCAATCTCGAAGCGCCAACTCTAAATTTAACTGATCACCATAGCGCTTAAATATAATGCCAGACATATGTTTAAGCCGCACCTCTCCATCACCCCCGACACGATCAACTTCCTTAAAAACGACTTCTGATCCCGTCTTCTCCCAATGCTCTAACATTGCCTGCAGGAGATCTGCACGGTCCTTAAAGTGCCAATAAAAACTGCCTTTGGTGACTGATAGATCGCGAGCTAGAGCGGCTATGCTGACCTTATCAATTCCTCCATCGGTAAGTTTTTGAAGAGCCCGATTTATCCAAATTTTACGGCTTAGACTGCGTAGAGGCTTATCCATTTAATTTTCACCGTTAAATTATATTCTGCCAAAAATATACCCTAAAGTATTTATTTAAATTTTTAAAGATAGCATGAGATCTCTGCATGACAGTCTACACGGAACTATCTAAGAAAACCTAATTTGGCGCTAGAGCCAATTTCTTATAATATTTAAAGGCATCACCCAAAATAATCCGACTGGCTGTGATAATGTTTGTCATATTCCCGTTTTCTTTTTGAAATATGAAAAATCTACTCCATGAACGGGTCATAGATATCTGTCACGACACAGTTCGTTATTGATGCAATAAACCT
>CAJQSN010000024.1 GCA_905614355.1 uncultured Rhodospirillales bacterium
TAATCCTAGCACAGGCACGGGTTTCAGGATCTGTAGCCTTATGGAATGCATAAGCATAATTACCAGATGCTAATAATTCGCTTGGCAGTACACTTGTATCTCTCAAACGCGGTAAATTTAACATTTACACGCTTACGGAACTGGAATAAGAGCTGCTGCCACCCGTCGATCTTCAGCAATCAGAACATTGAAGGTTCTACACGCTGCACCTGTATCCATTGACTCAACAGCTATGCCGGCATTCTTTACATCTGCCAACAAATTAGGTTCGATCAGTTTAGCACGTGCACCACAACCAATGAGCAGTTAAAGCGAATAGGGTGGAGCAGAGTTTTGTATATGCCGCCTTGGCATATAGATGGTAATATTTTTAGGCCAGTTAATCCAGTGTCGAAGCTAGTATGCGATATTAGTTTTGCTGCAACTATGAATTCATATCTGGCCGAGCGTTTAAAATGGCGCGCTGGTTGGGTGCCAAATATGAATCTTGCCGCGGATGTAGTAATTCAACAGTGTCGTGAAACTAAAGATTACGCCGATGTTTTTGACTTGATTGGTGCAAAATGGAATGTGGATTCTTTGGAGTTTAACAAACTATCACACGCGCTGGCTTTTGAACAAAAAGCGTTAGCGCGTGAACAATTAATCCATGCGATAGGTTCTCGGGAACTTAATATAGTTGGAATTGGCAAGGTTAAAACAAATCGAAATAATATTATTATGCATGAAGGCCGTGATTGGCACGATTTATCACCGTTATTTTGTTCGTCTGGAATCAATCTGAATTTGACAGCTTGGCCAAAATCTTGCCATCATAGAGTATTTCAAATCGCAGCCAGTGAAGGATTTATAATAACGGATTGGCGGGAAGATGCTGTCAATTTATTTGAACCAGATCGCGAGGTCGTTTATTTCAAATCTCTAAGCGAGTTACCAGATTTGATTGATCGTTTTAAAAACATGCCAGAAGAGCGTGCCAGAATAGCAAAGGCAGCGCGCCAAAGATTTTTGAATCAACATACAGTTGCACATAGAATGAAAGAATTGAGTATTAAATTATATGAGCTATTGTGAGAACACCAAATGAAAGCGGCCTTATTAACTGAGCCGAATAAGGTTATAGTGACTGAAGTTGAAATGCCCTTATGTACTCCGGGGTATGTGTTAGTACAGATTAGCCATGTTGGTATTTGTGGCACTGATACAAAGATTTTTAACGGTAGAATTCCCGCAAACTTACCAGTGGTTATGGGGCACGAGGCCATTGGAATAGTCATAGAGGGAAGGGCCATAGATGGAAGCGGTCCAGGTGACCCCGTTATCGTAGACCCTGTTCTTCATTGTGATGATTGTTTTTATTGCAATAGAGGTGACACCCATTTATGTAAAAATGGTGGATTATTAGGTCGGGAAGTGAATGGGGTATTTTCTGAATACGTTTTGGTTCCCTCTAAGAATATATTTGGACTTGGAACAAAAATAAGCTTGGCTGTAGCGCCTTTGATTCAAGTCCTGACGACAGTACTTCATGCACAAAGTCGTGCTAAAATTGAACTAGGTGAGACAGTAGTTGTATTGGGCCTCGGTGTTACAGGGTTGTTACAGATCCAAGTTGCTAAGGCTTTGGGCGCAAAAACCGTTATTGGAGTTTCTCGCAATTCTTATAAACGTAGTCTTGCTGATAATATGGGTGCAGACGTTACAGTCGAGCACGGGACAGCAGCTAAAGCTGAGATTCTAAAATACACTGAAGGTCGGGGTGCAGATGTCGTGATTGAAGCCGTTGGTTATATATCAGTGTTAGCAGAAGCTATGGATCTAGTACGCGTTGGTGGCCGAATAATACCTTTTGGTATTTATGGCATCTCAGAAGGAAAACTTCCCTTCTATGAGTTTTATTTTAAAGAACTTGATATTATTAACGCTCGAGCTGCTCTTCCAACTGATTTTCCAAAGAGTATTAAGTTAGTTGAAGATGGAAGGGTTAACCTCCAGCCTTTCATCACACACACATTTCCTTTGGCAGATATTTCTCGTGTACTTCAGTTCTTGATGGAGCCTAACGATAAACGTTTGAAAGTAATTC
>CAJQSN010000025.1 GCA_905614355.1 uncultured Rhodospirillales bacterium
TAACAAAGAGGGTTTAACCGCCGCAGGACTCGCAGTTGAAAAAGGCTATTTTAATATTGCCCATTATATTTTAGGTGTTTTAAAACAAAAATCTTCATCAAAAAAAGGGAATGCACGTGTCATTTTAGGGAATTTAAATAAAAATTACCCCCACGATTCTATGACCAAGTTGAATAGCGAAAAAAATCAAATCACCGCACCCAAACCACTAATGACTATAGAACCAAAAACTTATAAAAAATGGCCTAAAAATACGCCAAACCCATTTTCTCCTGGTACCCGACCGACAAAGTCAATGCCCATCATAGGCACTATCCAGAAACCATCGGTTGAACCAACGACTCAGAGCCAGACTATAAATTTGAAAATCAAAGCGTGGGGCTCGAATATTACCCCGTTGAGAACGCCGGATGTTTCAGTTCTTCGGGAGCCTAAAGGTCCAACACCGATTCTACCCTTCGGTAAACAGGTACCCAGAGAAATAACACCGAAAAAAGCTAGAAATTTAAAATATGAAAAAACAAAAGTGGATCAAGAAGAAGAATTTGAAGAAGAAGACTTGTTTGATAAAGTTTGGAATAAAATAAATAAAAATTTCTAGCTTCAAAGATTAGAACATATTACCCAGTCGCAATATACTCTCGTAGCATGTCACCTTCAGCCTGCAATTCCTCAACTCGGTTTTTAACAACGTCCCCAATACTAATCAAACCAACCAGCCTACCATTATCCAAAATAGGTAAATGTCGAATACGGCTATTCGTCATTTCCCGCCTTAATTCATCTATTTGGGATTCCACACCGCGCGTAATAACATTTTTTGTCATCAAATCTTCCACTGGCATGTCCAGCACTTTAGCACCATAATTGGAAAGACCACGAACAATATCCCGCTCAGAAATAATACCTTCAACCAACCTGTTTTGGTCAATTATAACTACCGCACCAATTCGTTCGGTGGCTAAAAGACACGACACTTCTTTAATTAAAGCCGTTTTAGAAACAGTATGTACTTGGCTCCCCTTGCTTTTAAGTATCTGAGAAACAATCATATTTTAACTCCCGTCTAAATTGATATACCTCCAAATTTCTAGCAAAACGTATTTTACGTTAGTTTTAATATAAAAAGCTAGTATTTTCCGGGTAACCGCTAGATAGTAAGGCTCAAAAATTAATCTGAATTTAAAGAATAGACATGCAAGAAAATATTGAAGTCCTAAAGAATGAGAACGAAGCGTTGCACGTTGCAGAGGGAGAACTGCGGCATCTTAGGGAAACCATTGAAGCATTGCGTACAGAGCTAGAACAACACAGCTTCAATCAAGAAGGTGCTGTCCAGACAGTAGCTCAACACTCCGCAGACGAAATACAACAGTTAAAATCAACCGCTACTAAACTCAGAGATGAGCTGGAAAGTATGCGCTTTGAAAAAGATTCCGCTGTGCAACAGGCCGTGCAACGGTCCGTCGATGAAATAATACAGCTAAAATCAACGGCCACCAACCTCAGAGATGAACTGGAAAGTATGCGCTTTGAAAAAGATTCCGCTGTGCAACAGGCCGTGCAACGGTCCATCGATGAAATAATACAGCTAAAATCAACCGCTACTAAACTGAGAGATGAGCTGGAAAGTATGCGCTTTGAAAAAGATTCCGCTGTGCAGCAGGCCGTGCAACGGTCCGTCGATGAAATAATACAGCTAAAATCAACAGCAGGAAATTTGCGTGAAAAATTAGAAATACAGAAAATGGATTATCAAGCTATACTTCAAGAACAAGAAAAAGATAACGTAAACGATAAAATTCATTTACAAAAAACCATCGAGACCCTTCGCTCTAAATTGGAGAAAGAAAATGCCTAATGATACACCTGTTCCAAGCCCAAAAATTGCAGGAAATAAAAAAATCAGCCCCAAACGGCCCACTAATAGTGAGGACCTCTCTATATTGCTTAACAAAACAGAGAGTAAACTTCACCGAACCGAGATGTTGCTGTCAGTCACACAAAAAATAGCAGGGCTCAAAAATTTAAGCGAAATATTGTGGACCCTGATCGAAATGACGACAAAAGAAATGGGCGCAGACAGGGGTAGTCTTTTTTTAAATGATGCCTTAACAGGCGAACTATACTCACGTGTTGCCCAAGGCGATTTAACCAGAGAAATTCGCATCCTAAATACCACGGGCATTGCCGGGGCTATTTTTCAGAACGGGACAGGGGAAATTATTCACGATGCATATAACGATGATCGGTTTAACAACGCAATAGATCAACAAACGGGATACACAACAAAAAATATTGTCTGTGCTCCCGTCAGAACCGTTAGAGGCGACGTCATTGGTGTCATACAAATCTTAAATAAGCGTAGAGGTCGGTTTACAAAAGATGACCTTGATATTTTAGAGGCCATCACACTGCAGGCTGCTGTGTCGCTCCAAAATGCTCAAGGCGTCGAGGAAATGCACAAAAGTCGCGCAAAGGAAATGGAATTTCTTGATATTGTTTCAGATGTAACCGCGGAAATAGATCTAGGATCTCTCCTGCAGCGAGTTATGGTGGAAGCCACGAGAATGCTGGATGCTGATAGGTCAACGCTTTTTCTAAACGATGAAAAAACCGACGAACTCTTCTCTAGAGTAGCTATGGGTGATGGAATAGGTGAAATACGATTACCAAACTCAGCGGGTATTGCAGGCGCCGTATTTCAGTCCCGAGAGACAGTTAATATTCCCTATGCCTATGCAGACTTGCGATTCAATCCCGGTTTCGACAAGCAAACTGGGTATTTCACGCGATCAATACTGTGCGTTCCTATAACTAACAAAGATGGCAAGTGTATTGGTTGCACACAAGCCTTGAACAAAAAAGGTGGGGGCTTTACCAGTGAAGATGAATCTCGTTTAAAAGCGTTCACCCAACAAGTCGCAATCGCACTTGAAAATGCAAAGCTTTTTGAAGATGTTGCGAAAGAACGTGCATACAATCACAGTATGCTAACCAGCATGTCCAATGCAGTTATTACGATAAATGATGAGGGAGAAATAATAACGTGCAACAAAGCTGGCTTAAAGATATTAAAAATTCGTTCAACTGATATAATTGGGAGAAAAACAGAAGAATTTTTCACAAACGGCCGGTCTTGGATTTTAGAAAAAGTAAAAATATGTGAGGAGACCAAGGAAGATGATATCATCATGGATGCAGAATTTGAGGTAGGAAGCGAAGATGATGGAAACCTTGAAAAGGTCTCGGCAAATATAAGCTTTTTGCCACTTGAAAATCAAGATCCCGATGGTCGAATGGATCAAGGTGATACCCACCTTGGCACATTAATCATGATCGAAGATATATCTGATGAAAAACGTATGAAATCGACAATGTCCCGCTATATAGACCCCGGCATTGCAGAGCAACTTCTCGGCGATGGTACGGATATTATGGGTGGGCAAGAAACAGTTGCCACGCTCCTATTTTCTGATGTTAGAGGTTTTACAACTATAACAGAAACGCTTGGAGCTCAAGGAACAGTCGCCCTCCTCAACGAATATTTTGATATTATGGTTGAGGCAATAAGTGAGCAAGGCGGCATGGTAGACAAGTTCATTGGTGATGCTATTATGGCTGGCTTTGGGATTCCTGTAGCTCACGAAGACGATGAAGATAGAGGCGTTCGCGCCGGCATAAATATGATCAAGAATTTGTGGGAATGGAACACAATACGTGAAAAAGAGGGAAAAATGCCCGTTGACATGGGCTTAGGCCTCAATACCGATACCGTTGTTTCTGGTAATATTGGATCTTCAAAACGGATGGATTACACGATGATTGGAGATGGTGTTAACCTGGCTGCTCGGCTTGAAAGCGCCTGCAAACAATATTCCGCACGTATTCTTATTAGTGACTACACATACAAGAAATTAAAAGGAACCTACCAAGTTCGGTATATCGACGACGTGGTTGTTAAAGGTAAAACTGAGCCTGTCGGAGTGCGTGAAGTCCTTGATTACCATAATGCTACAACATTCCCTAACTTAATGGATACCGTAAACCACTTTAACGAAGGTAGAGAACACTACAAAATTGGGAATTGGGATAAATCTACAAAATCGTTTAAAGAGTGCCTTAAAGCTAATCCTGCAGATAATTTATCTAAAATGTATATTGATCGCGTAGACTATTTAAAAAAATCTACCCCTAAGAATTGGGACGGTGTCTGGGTGATGACTAGCAAGTAATCCGATGTATAGGAAGACCTAATCTTCCGCCTTAAAGTAATATATCTAACTGTAGTCCGGTATGAACGCTATAGGCCATCGAATTTTTGATAGCCCTTATTGTTCCATATTTATACATACATGTAGGATTAGGATCGAATTTAACCGCTTGTCACTCCTACTTTTTTTCAGAATCCCTCGGTCTACCCTTTAAAAATAACCAAACACAAAGGCACGTGAATAGCTTGTTAACCATATAAGCTTAACATCATAGGGCAATATGTTTAATTGCTACTTACTGCATATAACACTGTATTTATTGCATACTATAAGATCTCGATTCTAAACTAACCATTGGGAATTAATTGATTTGAAGGCGCTAAAACAAAAGCTTCAAGTTGGTAGTATTATAGTTGTAGTTTTCAGCTACAGCTGTCTAGTATTCAGCCCATTTTCCCACGCCCAAACCATAGAACAAATGCTCTCTACACTTACACAAAGTCATCCTAAAGTAAGGTCCGCTATAAAATCCGTGGCTGCAAGTAAACAAGAAATCCAAAAAGCCGCAGCCGGCTTTCTCCCAACAGTCAATATAGCTTCGGACTATGGGCCAGAGACCATAGACAGTCCAACCACACGATCTTCAGACGGTGGTAAAAGATGGCAAAAGTCAAAACAAACAGCCACGCTGACTGTTACTCAAAATTTATTTCAAGGATTTGAAGACACTTCTGCCACTCGCACGGCACGTCTTAATAAACTAATTAGCGAGACCACACTAGAAAAGACAAGCCAAGATATTATGATGACCGGTGTTACAGTGTTTATTGATGTCCTTCGCCAAACTCAATTAGTGGAACTTGCAACGCAAAACGAAGAGACTATCCAAATTCAACTTAATCTTGAGGATGAAAGAGTACAAACGGGTTCAGGCATTGCTGTAGATGTGCTTCAGGCCAAGTCACGCTTACAGCTCGCTAAGGAGCGACGTCTTCGATTTCAAGGTGATATGAGAAATGCATTCACACGTTACACACGGGTTTTCAATGAAAGCCCGGATATAGAAAAAATCGTAGCACCAATGCCAACTCCAGATCTAATACCGAATAGTTTAGAAGCTGCAATAAATATAGCTTTATCGGAAAATCCCCAGATTAGGAACAAAGACCAACAAATAGCTGTAGCGAGAGAGCGTAAACGTACGGCCCGGTCAGATCTTTTCCCATCGTTTGATTTTGTCAGTAAATTTAACTATGAAAAACATAATAATGGTACACTCGGCACAAAAAGAGATGCCTCATTTTTATTTCAGGCTAATTGGGATTTATTCACTGGCCTGACCTCCCGTGCTAATATTGCACAAGCTTCTTACGATTATTCAGCAAGTCAAGATGATTATGAATTTATGGTGCGCAAAGTAAATGAGAGCACCCGGATTGCTTGGCAAAATTTAAAAACGTCTAGAGAACGTCTGAACCAGCTAGAAAATGCAGTTAATATAGCATCTGAAGTTTTTGATTCGCGAAAAAAACTTCGTGCAGCAGGTAAAGACACAGTTGTAAACGTACTCGATGCCAAAAGTGAAATTGTAAACGCAAGAATTAACCTGACAAGAGCGTCATTTAAAGAACGTGAAGCCATTTATGCTCTTCTACTGGCTATGGGAAGACTGGACCATAGAGAAATTGCTAATTTAGCCCAAGGCGCTGGGGATACGCTACCGCGTTAATCGTCCAGTCAAAAAATAATTAAATATATTGCAAATGTGTTATTAGAACTCAAAACTACTACTTGGTAGTTGCAATAAAAATACCGTCCCAATCTTCTCCAGGGGGCTGCTCCTCATAAGCACGAATTCGACTTTCATAAAGCTCGCAGAATACATCCAACCTAAATCTATCACCAGACGCCGCCTTCACGGCCAATATCGGTCCAACTTCTTGTTCCGCTGCAGCCTCAGCCTCATCACGCACTTTTTGTATTAATTCTTTAGCTTTATCCCAGGCTTGACTGCGATACACTTGGATCATTTCGGAAACAGCCTCTTTGATGGAGATAAAAGCGGGGTCTTTGGCAACTTCTTCGTCACCGAGTAAAGCATATATTTGCAGACCGACTGTTTTGCCCTTAACTTGAATATAGTCCAGTTCAATTATTGCAAACTGGGTAACCTGTTCATAGGTGTTCGGGCCCAGAACAATATCTACACCGTAAGTCTTAGATTGTCCTTCCAAGCGAGCTGCGGTATTTACGGTATCACCCAATACCGAGTAGTCCATTCGCTGTGCTGTACCCATATTGCCGACGACCGCATCGCCTGAATTTAGACCAAGACCAACTTTGAGATCTAAATGTTTGCGTCCTTCCTCTTTAGCTTCTTGTTTTAGTCTTTCATTTAAGGGGGCCATTGCCGCAACCATTTCCAAAGCTGACCTGCAGCCATCTTCAGCATGCTCCACACAATCCAACGGAGCATTCCAAAAGGCCATGATGCAATCACCCATATACTTATCAATCGTACCTTCTCGGGCTAGAATAATATCTGTCAACGGTGTCAGAAGTTTATTGATTAGCACGGTTAACCCTTCAGCATCGAACAGCTCCGAGATTGACGTAAAGCCGCGCACGTCGCAGAAAAGTAGTGTCATATCACGTTTTGTACCGCCTAGTGACAAGAGTGACGGGTCTTCAACAACTTGCTCAACCATCGCAGGGGATAAATATTTAGAGAATGCGTCACGTGTCTGACGCCGTTGCGCTTCTTCGTTAGCGTATCCAAGGTAGGTTAGGGTCATATAAATTATTAAAACCGCTGTTATGCCAAAAGCCGCATCAATGATCATTTTATACTCTTGAAATAAGTGCCAAGAGCCTCCAGCAGATCCAATTGCAACAACGAGAAAAAATACTGCGGCCCACTTTGCGCCAAACCAAGGAACTATAATTATAATAATTAACCCAGAGATTAAGGCTATCCCCATCTCAAGCGCATCAGCAAAGTTCGGCCGAGTTAAAAATTGCTTGGTTAATACAGATTCGATTAACTGAGCATGCACCTCTACACCAGGAATGAACCGTTCTGTCGGAACTGTTTTTATATCCAACAAACCAGTAGCTGACGTTCCGAGTAGTGCTAATTTTCCTTTTATTTTTTTTGGATCAACCTTTCCTGAAAGCACATCCTTTGCGGAAACATACTTTGCCTTATCTGTTTTACTAAAGTAAGGCCACATTCGGCCTTGCCGGTCTGTCTCAACCATTATGGGCGGAGTACTAACCACTAAATACTTAGAGGTATCAAATTTTTTTCCCCTTTTCAGTCTCTGTAAAGGGTGCTTTTTACCGCTTAAATCTGTCTGTTTTATCAATCTCTTTTGATTATCAGCCAGATCGAGTTCTGCATAATCTAATCTGTTATAGTTATCCGTATAAGGGAGTTTTTTAATATTATCATCAGCCAACACCGTTTGTGGTATCAAAAATTTGCGTCTAGGGGTAACCGTAATATTTGATATTCCCGACAGATCACCCTTGGCTATAACCCCGCTACGCCCAACCGCCAACCGCATCATTTCTAATGAAATAGTTGGATATAGACGGTTGGAATACCGAAAAAATGCAGGAACTCTTCGAACTATACCATCAACTTCCGGTTGAAGAGCAAGCAAACCATGCCCTCCTGCAGGCCTTTCAATAGCGTCTATATTTCTAAGAAGTCCTGGCACCGACGGAACCCATTGTTGCGGCTTAGGAGCACCACGCATAGCACGCTCAAATACGCGGGTTCTAAGGGGCTTACGATTTTCATATTTTCTTTCCATAGGCAATACTGATTGACCTACTACTACCTTCCGCGCCTGCTTAATAAGATCACCAAAAATTACATCATTGCTGGGTAGTTTTAAGATTTTTTTCTTTGTTTCTTCATCAAGTCCATTTAAACTGGCAACTACACTCTCGCTATTCATACGGTCAGGTTCGGCAAAAATTACGTCAAAACCAACTACACGAACTCCCATTTTAAATAAATTCAATGTCATTTGGGCCAATAGGTTTCTTGGCCAGGGCCACTGGCCTACTTCCTTTAAACTCGCTTCATCTAAATCTATAATGACAACAGGGCTATCAGGAATGATTTCACGAGGTTCTAGTTGCTGGAATAAATCAAAAGTCTTAACTCTCACGGTTTGCAATGGTAGAGGGTCTATGGCTCTGATGGCTATAAAACCGACCAGAACCGCTAAAGCTATCCAACGAGCCTTGCCCACCTTGGGCAGATGTAATCGTTTTAAAATAGACATCGATTTTTTTTCGTCGGCCAACACATACTCCTAAGAAGACTTTTACTCTATTTCAACTATCATCAAAGACCCAACCTCGCCCAAAAGTGTGATCAGGGTCAAGCATTAATAGGCCCCAATGCCATCAAATTTCGAAAAAATTAAACCGTCACCACGAGACAGGTAAAAAAAACAATAAATTAGTTACTATACAGATAATCAGAAATTCAGATTTATATTATTTAACTTCATACCAAAAGATTAAAATGCATGACGTAGTAACTTTTATTAGCTATTTAACATTAGTTGTTTAAATAAAATAAGCGTGACAGCAATGAAATATAAACTATTTCAGATGATAATAATAGTCTAATTTACTAACCACAATGTTAGGGGTCGTACTATGTCAATAGGAACCATACTAGGTTTCGTAGCAGGAATAGGCTTGTTTATCGGGGCTGTATTAACTGAAACTGATGATTTTTCAGTATTTATAAGCGCATCTAGTGCCACAATGGTTGTCGGGGGGTCTTTAGCAGCGAGTTTTATTTCTTATGAAATGCGATATGTCATCTTGGCTCTTAAGGGAATACCTAAAGTCATAGGCAGCCCAGTAATTAGCCGAAATCTTCTTAAGTCGGAAGTTGGTAGAGTTATTAGATGGGGCTACGCAGTTCAAAAATCGGGCCTTCCCGCCATAGAAGGTGATGCTGCTAAGCTTAAGAAGACTGACCCTTTTTTATCATTTGGCATTGAAATGGTTGTCAGTGGTTATAGTGGCCAAGAAATTCGGGACATCTTAACTACAACTATAGAGAGTTCATTCGGCAGGAATATGGTTCCAGCCAAGATTTGCGGTAAAATAGGCGGCCTCTGTCCCGCCTTCGGCATGGTAGGAACATTGGTTGGTCTAGTGATCATGCTAGGTAATTTGAGTAATCCAGACGCCCTTGGCCCCTCACTATCCATTGCCTTAATAACAACTTTATATGGAGTGTTATTCGCTCAGTTACTTTTTACACCGGTTTCAGAAAAGATGACGCAACGAGAGCAAATCGTGCGGTTCCGAAATTATCTTGTTGCCGAAGGCCTGGTATTACTCGCCGAAAAAAAACCTCCTCGTTACATACAAGATAGAATGAACAGCTTTTTAGATCCAGCAATCCATTTTAATATCGATAAAGATAAACAATAATAAAATACTCCAACAAATAGAAGGCTCTCAGCTATGGCTCAAGCACAAGAGGAATGTCCACCAGAAGCAGAAGCATGGATGGCAACGTACGCCGACGCTATCACCCTATTAATGGCGTTCTTCGTTCTATTCTTCTCCATCTCAAAGGTCGATGGGGGGAAATTTGACTCCGTCGCGGAGAGCTTAAATGGAACCATGTCAAGTAAAGAGCGGACTAGTGACAGGATTGAGTTAGAAAAGGATTTGGCTGATATTGTTGAAGAAGAAGGGGCGCAAGAAGTTGTCCAAATTGGTAAATCCGGTGAGGGTACTATTACACTAGAACTGGATAGCGGAGCTTTTTTTAAACCCGGAGGCGCTGAACTGTTGGATCAAGCAATCCCAGTACTAAAAAGCATATACGAAGAATTCGCGTCCCCGATTTATAAAAAATTTAATATTTCGATTGAAGGCCATACTGATGATGATCCAATCAACTCCTTTAAGTTTCCGTCAAACTGGGAATTGTCGACAGGAAGGGCATCCACTGTAGTTAGGTTCATGATTAAAGAAGGTATGAAGAAAAATCGTCTAAAAGCAACTGGGTATGGAGACACACAGCCAAAACGACCTAATAGGGATGCCGAGGGCGATCCTATAGTCAAAAATCAAGTGGCTAATCGCAGGGTTGTAATGCGGATAAGTAGAAGCCCCATTTTTGAAGAAGTTAAGGTGCCCGAATTCAGGCGAGAAGGCCTCGATAGAAAGGTTAGGCCTGCTAGCTCTAAAATGCTGAATTAAGCATTTTAGTTTCCATTTAAATTATAAAGAGGGTAATCTGGTCTGAGTAAATAAAATATTACTCGACATTGAACTCCATTTTTTCTTGGATAACGAAAGCCCCATCCCAAGCGAGAGCTGCTTCTTCAGCAATTTTGTCCATAAAGTCATCGTCGTGCTCGGGATCGTGATGGAAAATCCCAAGACGTTTTACACCCGCCATCTTACACAACTTCATACCCTCTTCCCAAGTCGAATGGCCCCAGCCAATTTTAGTAGTAAATTCCTCCTCAGTGTAGGTCGAATCATAAATTACCAGATCTGCGCCTTCAATGAGTTTTAATATATTTTCATCGGGTTTTCCCGGTATGTGCTCTGTATCAGTAATCAAACACATTGATTTGCCACCATAGTCAAAGCGGTAGCCAGTTGCATCGTTTGGATGGTTTAGGGCTGCAGTGGTTACTTTAACCTTGGAGCTTTTACTTATATCAAGATCCTCGCCCGCACGAAAATCAGTGAACTCTAAATTCGATTGCATCGCACCCATGGGAACCGGGAAAACTGGCTGTTCCATTTGCGCATTAAAAACCTTTTCTATCCCACCTGCGTCTTTCAAATGACCTGCCATGATAGAAAATTTACGGCCTGGGATGTACGCCGGTGTAAAGAAGGGAAAGCCATTAATATGATCCCAATGCGTATGAGTGAGCAGAATATGGCAATGCTCAAGTTCCTGATGTTTTACCATTTCCAAGCCAAGATTGCGGATGCCAGTCCCACCATCAAGAATAAAAGTTTCTCCACCCGCCTCAACTTCAATACAAGTTGTATTTCCCCCGTACCTTAGATGAGTCGCAACAGGCATAGCTATACTGCCTCTACACCCCCAAATTTTAACTCTCATTTCCATTCAACTAATTTCCAATGATCACAAGCCTTATACCACTCAGATAGCACATAAAACTAAGCGGGTAAATCATTGGCAATAAAATTTTACATTTTAATTGTAGCAATTAGGTCCAAACCACTACTTCTGCCGCATAAATCATAATAATTCTAATTAATACAACTAGATACTTGAAAATTTAAAATAAAATCTTCTTTAATTTTTAGTCGTTTATGCAATAAAACTCAATAAATTTAAGTATATCCCGTATAGTTTATAAATTAGTAACCGAAATTCTCTTTTTCCATATACTTTTTATTGAAGTGTTATCTACTAATATTAGATAATTTAGTATAATTTCGTAATAAAAATAAAAAAATATATCTGTAGGCGTGACGCGACGCCCTTTATCCATTATTATATAATCGTATTGGTATGCAACTAGACTAATGGTTAAATTAATTACTTTTCTACTGGCGTATAAGCCATTGAAATTACATACACCGTACTAGTACTAACTAATACACCTAGCTCGAGTTAAAGGGTTATAGGCTAAACCTTGGTCCAGAAAAGTACTGCACCTTTTCCAGGCATAGTTGCCATTTTATCACCTAAATAAAGGTGGAATGGTGCGTCTAACCAAAATGTGCTCAAAGCGTTTATCAGCAACGCTTGGGAAAGAAAGATGATCTTAAAATATAATATTTGGGCGATTTCATCGAAGGTTTATTTAAAAAAATGTTTTGAAGTATAGTTTAGTATACGAGGGAATATGAAGAAGTCAGGCTTGCCAGAAAAACAAGGGTTGTATGACCCTAGTAAAGAACATGATTCATGCGGAATAGGCTTTGTAGCTAATATCAAGAACCGTAAAAGTCATAAAATAGTGCAACAAGGTCTATCAATTCTTGGCTGTCTAACCCATCGCGGCGCTGCTGGCGCAGACCCATTAGCTGGTGATGGAGCGGGCATTTTAATTCAGCTGCCTGATGAATTACTACGAGAAGAATGCGTTGATAGGGGAATAGATTTACCTCTTGCGGGAGATTATGGCGTAGGAATGATTTTTTTGCCTCAAGATGAAGATTCTCGTGCAAAATGTGAGGAGTCAGTAGAAAAACTTATACGCGCCGAAGGTCAAACAATCCTAGGTTGGAGAGACCTTCCAACCGATAATTCCTGGCTTAGCGAAAATGTTCGTGAAATTGAACCCTTCATCCGGCAAATTTTTATTGGTAGAGGACCTGATTGTAAAAATACTGATGCATTTGAATTAAAGCTTTTTGTCATACGTAAACAGGCACACCAAGCAGTCACAAAACATAATTTAGCTGGTGACGAAATTTTTTACATAACATCAATGTCTTCGCGAACAATTTGCTATAAAGGCATGATGTTAGCAGATCGCGTTGGTAAATATTATACCGACCTAGAAGACCCTCGTCTCATGTCAGCTATCGCTCTCGTCCACCAACGTTTCTCAACTAATACATTCCCATCGTGGGAGCTTGCTCAACCGTTCCGTTATCTTTGCCATAATGGTGAAATCAATACACTACGCGGCAATATTAACTGGATGGCTGCCCGTCGCCACAATATGAATTCAGATATTATAGGTGATGATCTAGAAAAACTTTTCCCGTTAATCGGTGATGCCAACTCTGATTCGGCGACATTTGATAATGCGCTAGAGCTATTAGTTGCTGGAGGATATCCTCTGGCTCATGCAATGATGCTAATGATACCAGAAGCGTGGAACGACAATCCCCTTATGGATAAAGAGCGCCGCGCTTTTTACGAATATAAT
Organism: uncultured Rhodospirillales bacterium; assembly: GCA_905614355.1. Taxonomy (GTDB): domain Bacteria; phylum Pseudomonadota; class Alphaproteobacteria; order Rhodospirillales; family UBA2165; genus TMED23. Next base: position 13,145 of record CAJQSN010000025.1, read on the forward strand.
GCAGCGCTTATGGAACCATGGGATGGGCCCGCCGCTGTAGCATTCACAGATGGCAGACAAATTGGTGCTACGCTGGATCGTAATGGCCTTCGTCCTGCACGTTATATTATCACGGATGATGACCTTTGTATTTTAGGTTCAGAAGTTGGGATGTTGGATATTCCGGAAGAAAAAATAATTAAAAAATGGCGTCTGCAGCCAGGAAAAATGTTTTTAATTGACCTTGAAGCCGGCCAAATTATTGAAGATCCAAAAATAAAAGATGGGTTAACAAAAGCTCAACCCTACCAAAAATGGTTGGATAAAACACAGATTCGGCTGGAAGACTTGCCATCGGACATCGAGCCCATACCATTAGACGGGGCATCCATACTAGACCGGCAACAAGCCTTTGGCTACACACAGGAAGATTTAAAACACTACCTCTTGCCAATGGCTACTAGCGGGCAAGACCCCATTGGTTCAATGGGCAGAGATATTCCACAAGCCGTCTTGTCTGATCGCCCAAAAATGTTATTTGATTATTTTAAACAAGCCTTTGCGCAGGTGACCAACCCACCGATAGATCCTATTCGTGAAGAATTAGTGATGTCTTTAGTGTCTTTAATTGGCCCCCGACCAAATCTACTTGATTTAAAAACGGGTGGCAGTCATATGCGACTGGAAGTTCGGCAACCTATCTTATCTAATGTTGATTTAGAAAAAATTCGCCACATTGATAATAGTGATGATTCATTCCGTTCAGAAACCCTATCTATTTGCTATTCTGTGTCCGAAGGCCCCAATGGAATGGAAGGTGCACTTCGACGCTTATGCCAAAAAGCTCAGACAAAAGTTCTTGAAGGTATCAATATTCTAATATTATCTGATCGCGATATAAATTGCGATCAAGTTGCTATCCCATCTTTATTAGCAACAGCCGCAGTGCATCATCACCTTATACGAGAAGGCCTCAGAACAGAATCGGGGCTTGTTATTGAAACGGGTGAGGCTCGACTGGTCCACGATTTTTGCCTTTTAGCCGGCTACGGTGCTGAAGCCATCAATCCCTATTTAGCATTCGATACTATCACGGATGCTAGCGACCAATTTCCTCAAGATTTGACTGTTTCAGAAGCGCATACCAGATATGTAAAGGCTTTGGATAAGGGCATCCTCAAGGTGATGTCAAAAATGGGTATATCAACCTATCAATCTTACTGTGGTGCTCAGGTTTTTGATGCAATTGGATTACATAATAAATTTATTGAGGCTTATTTCGTAAATACCCCATCAGCGATTGAAGGTATTGGCATTAATGAAGTGGCGCAAGAGACAGTAGCGCGACATAAACTAGCTTATGGAGATTCTACAGTCCTACAAAACTCTCTAGATGTCGGAGGTGACTTAGCCTATCGAATACGCGGAGAGGAACATATGTGGACTCCGGAAACAGTTTCAAAACTACAACACTCGGCTCGTGGAAATTCGCAAAAAATATATAATGAATATGCTACAGCAATGAATGACCAATCTCGTAAATTGAAAAATTTACGAGGCTTGTTCGAATTCGATTTTACAAACAATAAAAGTATACCTATTGAAGACGTAGTGCCAGCTGCAGAAATTGTTAAGCGCTTTGTCACTGGGGCCATGTCTTTTGGTTCAATTTCATTCGAAGCGCATACTAACCTAGCTATTGCAATGAACCGAATAGGTGGAAAATCAAATACCGGCGAAGGTGGTGAAGAGCCTGAGCGTTATGTACCTCTAGCAAACGGGGATTCCATGCGCTCCGCTATCAAACAAGTTGCTTCTGGGCGATTTGGGGTCACGATTGAATATTTACGTAATGCTGACGAAATTCAAATTAAAATGGCACAAGGAGCCAAGCCAGGTGAAGGTGGCCAATTGCCCGGTCATAAGGTTGACCAAACAATAGCCAAAGTTCGTCATTCAACTCCAGGTGTTGGCTTGATTTCGCCACCACCTCATCACGATATTTACTCTATTGAAGATTTAGCACAACTCATTCACGATTTAAAAAATGTCAATCCAAAAGCACGTATCAGTGTTAAACTAGTCTCATTAGTTGGCGTTGGTACGATTGCTGCTGGCGTCGCTAAGGCCCATGCAGATCACGTTTTAATATCAGGTATGGAAGGCGGTACAGGAGCTAGTCCAATTACGTCCGTTATGAACGCAGGATCAGCATGGGAGATAGGCCTGGCAGAAACCCATCAAACATTAGTTTTAAATAAATTACGAGGTAGAATATGCGTTCAGACAGATGGGGGCATTCGAACAGGCCGAGATGTTGCAGTTGCAGCACTTCTCGGCGCGGATGAATATGGTATAGCGACTGGAGCGTTAATTGCCTCTGGTTGTATTATGATGAGAAAATGTCACCTTAATACTTGTCCCGTTGGTATAGCAACTCAAGATCCGGAACTCCGAAAAAAATTTAAGGGCAAGCCAGAGCACGTCGTTAATTATATGTTCTTTGTAGCTGAAGAGTTGCGCAATATTATGTCCAAACTCGGTATTCGGACAATGGCAGAAATGATCGGAAGATCAGATTTATTAATAAAAAATCAAGCCATCGACCATTGGAAAGCCAATGGCTTAGACCTATCTCGTATTCTCTACAAACCCGACATGGGTCCAGGTGTGGCAATATATCACAGCGAAACACAGGACCATGGCCTTGAAAAAGCACTAGATCATAAATTAATTTCCAAAGCTAAATCCGCACTTGAAAAAGGAAGTAGGGTTACAATTGAGACCACAGTCAGGAATACAAATAGAACATTTGGCACGATGCTGTCTGGCGAAATTGCTGAAAAATATGGTCAACGTGGCTTGGCTGATGATACTATTCATATCAAAGCCACGGGTTCTGGCGGTCAGAGTTTTGGAGCCTTCTTGTCTAAAGGTATTACAATTGAACTTGAGGGCGATTCGAATGATTACCTTGGCAAGGGATTGAGTGGTGGACATATAATTGCATATCCACCAAAGATTTCAACGTTCAATGCTAGTGAGAATATGATTATTGGAAATGTCGCGCTTTACGGTGCAATAGACGGCGAATGTTATTTTAACGGTATTGCTGGTGAGCGTTTTGCCGTCAGAAATTCAGGCGCCACGGCAGTGGTTGAGGGCGTCGGGGATCACTGTTGCGAATACATGACGGGAGGGGTTATTGTTGTCCTTGGTGCGACAGGACGTAATTTTGCCGCCGGTATGAGCGGTGGAATAGCCTACGTGCTAAATGAAAGCCAAGATTTTGATAAACGATGTAATATGGCCATGGTTGATCTTGAGCCAATCAGCGACGAAGATAAAATGCTTGAAGACCATGGTCATCAACGAGGTGATTTAGAAACTCACGGCCGGGTAGATATAATGGGTGATATGACAGGCTATGATGCGCTGCGGTTACGTAAATTAATTGAGAACCATGTGCACTATACCAATAGTAAGAGGGCAAGATCGATTATTGATAATTGGGAAGATTTCCTGCCAAAATTTGTCAAAGTCATGCCCGTAGATTACAGGCGCGCATTGCAAGAAATGCAAGCCCGAACAAGCGAAACTGGACAATTAGATATTGGTGTCGCAGTAGGAGACTAATTTATGGGTAAAGCAACTGGATTTTTAGAATACGAACTTCGGGACCGAACCTACAAACCAGCAGAGGAGCGGACCAAACATTTTAATGAGTTTGTTGTTCCGCTAGACGAAAAACAGTTATCGCTTCAGGGTGCGCGTTGCATGGACTGTGGCATACCATATTGCCACACAGGCTGTCCCGTAAACAATATTATCCCAGATTGGAATGATTTAGTTTTTAGAGGAAAATTTAAAGAGGCTATAGAGGTATTACATTCTACAAATAACTTTCCAGAATTCACCGGCCGTATATGCCCTGCACCATGCCAAGAATCCTGTACTCTTAACATTGATGATCAACCTGTTACGATAAAAACAATCGAATGCGCCATTATAGACAAAGCATGGGAAGAAGGCTGGGTGAAACCTGAAATCTCAAATAACAAAACAGGAAAAAACGTTGCAGTTGTTGGTTCGGGTCCAGCTGGGATGGCAGCTGCCCAGCAACTCGCACGTGCGGGTCATGACGTCACACTTTTTGAAAAAAATGGAAAAATTGGCGGACTTCTTAGATATGGTATTCCAGACTTTAAAATGGAAAAACACCTGATAGATCGCCGCCATATTCAAATGGAACAAGAAGGTGTAATTATTCGTACTAATATTGAGGTAGGTATTGATATATCTAAGGAACAATTAGATAAGGACTTTGATGCAATAATTTTATCAGGTGGTGCAGAAACACCACGAGATCTTCCGGTACCTGGGCGAGATCATAAAGGTGTTCATTTTGCCATGGATTTTTTAACCCAGCAAAATCGGCGTGTTTCAGGTGAAAAATTAGGAAATATCCTGGAAATATCTGCGAAAGATAAGCATATTGTTGTAATAGGCGGTGGAGATACAGGCTCAGATTGTGTAGGCACCTCTTTTCGCCAGGGTGCAGCAACTGTTACGCAATTAGAAATTATGTCCAAGCCTCCAGAAAAAGAGAATAAATCACTAACCTGGCCTGACTGGCCAATGAAACTAAGGACCTCAACATCGCATGATGAAGGTGCAGAGAGAGGTTTTGGGATTACAACAAAAAAAATCAGTGGGACAAATGAAGGTGTAGATAGTTTACAAACTGTGCAGGTAGACTGGAAACAAGGCCCGAATGGCAGCATGGAGATGGTCGAAGTTGAAAATTCTAAAGAATACTTGAAAGCTGACCTCATATTACTTGCTATGGGCTTCGTACACCCTACTCACCAAGGTATCCTCAAAGACCTGTCAGTTAAACTAGACAACCGCGGGAATGTAAATGCCAATACAGAAGACTATAAAACATCGGTCAATAAAGTATTTTCAGCTGGAGATATGCGGCGCGGACAATCTTTAGTTGTTTGGGCAATCCGAGAAGGCCGTCAGTGCGCCCAAGCAGTCGATAAATTTTTAATGGGTAGCACAGACCTGCCTCGCTAATCTAAACCTACCCTCAATTTAATTATACTAATTTAGCTTATATTTTAAATAATATAGATAGCCGAATTTTTAACTAAATCTCCTTATTAACGTCCAAAAGAACTATTCTTGCGATAATTAACACTGATAACAACTTCTCATAAATCTTCAGCAACTAAAAAATGATGCGATCATATTTTGTTCTTAAATTTAATAAGCATTCAATTGTTAAGTAGTGTATTTAATTTAGTAACATTATTAAGTCTTTGAATTTATTATTCTATTCCCTTAATAATGATTTTTTTAATTAATAAATCAGCTGGTTGGTTGAAAGTTTTACACACAAACAATCTATACACTTTTTTTAAGAAATCATTGATGGTTTTAAATTTAAAATTTATGAGTGAATAATTATTTCTTTATTTTCAATGACTTAAACATATGAATTATAATAAATTATTAATTGTATGTATCATAAGAACAAGACAAGCTCAAAGTTTCAAAAACTTATCGACAGCTTTATCCACAGGCAATTAATTCAAACCATATCGTAATGCTCATCAAATTAAAATCTAAATAGATGAAATCAAAAGCCATTGAAATCATTGGTTATTTTATATAAAGTTCCGATATAGTTTTATGCAATAACCGTTTCCGATGTATTGAATTAATATTTAAGCTACTAAACCTAACTAAGTTAGAAATAAATAAGAATTACAAATAGCTGATATCATGATTAACGTTACGAGTAAAAATGGCAACAAAATTTCCTATTATTTGGTAAACACCATAAAAAATAGCGCGCCTGCCATTATCATAATTAATGAAAATTTTGAAATTAACCATTGGATTAAAATAGCCATAGATGATTTCGCTGAACAAGGCTACGTGGCAATCACACCAGACTTAACCCATAATGTGAAAACTCGCCTTGCCACAGAGCCTATTACAAAAGCAAACTTAATAAAAAAACTAGGTTCAGAAGAATATACCGATTATGAAGCAGCTATAGTTGATCTCGCATCGATAATAGCAGAAGTAAAAGCCTTACCAAATTGCAATGGTAAAGTAGGTATCGTTGGGTTTTCTTCTGGCGCTACCTTGGCTTACTTATCCGCTGCTCGTTTGCATGTTGACGCGGTTATTGGCTACTATGGCGCAGAAATTTTCGAATATTTAAACGAAGGTAAGAATATTAACTGTCCCCTTTTATTACATATGAGTACACACGATAGCAGACTAAAACCAAACAGCCTTAACAAAATTCAAGCGGCCTTAATTGGTAAGGGAAATATTTCAATCTATACCTATATCGCTGGCCATAGTTTTGCCAACTCACATGACCCTAAATTATATCTACCTGACGCCGCCAGTTTAGCGCATGAGCGAACAATTAAAACATTAGATACTTTAAGGGAACTATAACCAATGATAAGCCCTATACCAGGCCCCTTAGCAGGCTTAAAAATTTTTGATCTTACACGTGTCCTAGCCGGGCCGAGCTGCGTCCAAATTTTAGGTGATCTTGGGGCTGATGTAATAAAAGTCGAACGGCCTAAACATGGTGATGACACTCGAAAGTTTGGCCCACCGTTTATCAAAAATACCGAAGGTGACGAGACCTCCGAATCTGGCTATTATCTGTCTGCTAACAGAAACAAACGCTCTATTACCCTCGATCTAACCAAACCAGAAGGCCAATTATTAGCACGTCAGATAATCGCAAAATGCGACATTCTGGTAGAAAATTTTAAAGTTGGTAATTTAGCTAAATATGGCCTGAGTTATGACGATCTAAGAGCCGAATTTCCTGATCTTGTCTATTGTTCTATAACCGGATTTGGACAAACAGGCCCAATGGCAACACAACCGGGCTATGACTTTATGGCCCAAGGCATAGGTGGGCTAATGAGCATTACTGGTGAGAAAGACCGTGACCCTCAGCGTGTCGGCGTACCAATTGCTGACTTAACAGCGGGCCTTTGGGCCGCTATTTCCATTAATGCAGCCTTAAGGCATAGAGAAATTACAGGCGAGGGTCAGCAAGTCGATATATCGCTATTAGATACGCAAATATCAACATTATCTATTCAAGGACTAAATTATCTTACATCTGGTGAGGTACCAGGACTATTAGGAAATGCTCATCCCAATATTGTACCTTACCAAGTCTTCCCAACGTCCGATGGCAACATTATTATTTCGATTGGAAATGACGCACAATTTGTCAGATTCTGTACTTTTATCGGACATTTTGAACTGAGCTCAGATGAAAAATTTAAAACTAATGAGATGCGTGTTCGGAATCGAGATGAATTAACAAATATTCTTAATAATATCACCCACGAAAAAACATCGGAATACTGGCTTGTTGGACTGGAAGATATAAAAATAGCATGTGGACCAATAAATAGGATAGATCAGGCTTTTGAAAACCCACAAGTTCAGTCACGTGAGATGGAGATTGAAATGCGGCACCCAGCTACTGGTAATAAACCCATAAAACTGATCGGCAGCCCAATTAAAATGTCACAAACACCCGTAAGCTATCGTCGCCCCCCGCCCATGTTAGGCGAACATACTGAAGAAATATTAAGCGAATTTCTTGAACTTAGCCCTGATGCTTGTTTTGAATTACGTAAAAAAGGCATCATTTAAGCAGACCCATCGGTTTCCTTACGTCACGATAAACCAGAATATTTAACTAAATACTATTCTGACTATAATTTTTCCCGCTTGCAGTATTGTGAAAGCATTTTACCGCAAACATATTATATCAAGCCAATAAAAAGGCCGCTGAATATAGCAACTGATTTCTATGCACGCAGGGGTTTATTATTTTTTCTTTATAGCCTTGGGGTCTTTTAAAACATCACTATGCTTGCGGCTCAAATAACGATACTTATGAGCTGGCAACTCATATACCCACTTAGAAACTCTTAAATTAATTTCAGAAACTTCTTTTTTGACCAAATCACTTGCCATTGGGCCAGCCACAGCATCAAACTTAGCCCAAAAATTACCGTCATTAATATCTATCATTTTAACGTTAATCACGATCCCATCATTTGTTCGAATTCGTGTACTTACTGTTTTATCTTTTATAAATTTAACTTTTCCTACAGCCATAACGTCTTCTAACTCAAGCTTATCCAAGCCATCGCCCATATTGTCGATATCAGACTGATACTCAACAACCATATTTTTAGGCATATTTCTAATCTCAAATTTCTTTTTACCCGCCCTACTAACAATCATCTTAGATCCATCGGGGTGAGTAACGGTCACATTCTCAACGCGAGAACTTGTTATATCTAAAAACTCAGGTTTTACCCATTTATTCACATCCAAAGGAATTTCTAGGCGACCAGAAGCAAGCCAAGATTGGGTCTCACTGGGTTTTCTAATATAACGCCCTGCATTAGAGGACCCCACGACGTCAGCACTCGCTTTTCCAACAATTAACTTAGCCAGCTCACCAGTCTTACCCTTAATGGTAAGTAAAATGGATTTTGCATTTTTTGTTTTAAGGTCTTCAACCTGCAGTCGACTATATAGCTTAGCTTTTTTGGTTTTAGCTTCACGTAGTCGAAGCTCTGATAGCCCCAACATTACATCGCTAACTACTTCATTCGAAGCTACATAACTTTGCCGATCAGCCATAACCCAATTATTACCATTACGTTTTACGGTAAGCTTTCGTTTAGCATCCTGTATGATAATTTCTTCAACCTCGCCAACTTTATCAGCAAAACCCGGCAACACTGGTTTGTCTTCATATCCAATTTTGTGAACGGAATAACGCGTTGCAACAGAAAAACTGGCGGCTACCACAACTAAAATAGTAATTATTGTAAATCCGATAAATGTCTTTGGGCTCATCATGGTAATGCTCCTATCAGCCTTGGACCGTCAACTGGCTATACCTTCGACGACGGAAGACAGCCAAGATCATTGCCACAACGGCTATTAAAATTGGCATTGACCATATATTTATAATTTTAAGTTTGGTATCAAGTTGATCAATATCCCGTCGTAAAGCTAATTGAACGTCTCTTAATTGCTTACGCACGTCCAGCATCTCTGAGCGAAAGTTCTCAAAGGCTTTTTGCTGAGCTGATGTCAAAATAACTTTTCCTTTAGCCTGACTTTTCATACCTAAACCCTGTAATTTACCTTGAAGGCTTTTTAGCTTCTCAGTAAGTTTTTGTTCAGTTTCACGATATTTGTCTTCTGCATTATTTTTAATATCCTGAATTGTATGAAAGGGTCGCACTGAAAAACCTCGGCTCCGTAAGGATATCAACGCCTGACTACCCCCTAAATTTTCTAATGAGTTTACTAAAAAGTCAGCATTATTGGATACAGGGGTTGAAATCTTCTTACCAAAGAATTCCTGTTGTTGAAGCCAGAAACGTGATGTCAACAAATCAGTATCAGCCATAACAATCATATTGAGATCCGTCTTTGTTTCGCGAATATGTGGTCCTAGCTTTGTAATTTTTTTATTATCAGAATTGGCATCCTCTTTCTTTTTATCCTTTTTGGGTTTTGGTGCACCATCGGGAAAAGCAGACTTAACTTTTCCGCTAAACCGGGCTGCAATTGTAAAACTCTTATTCTCAGATTTAAACTGCTTTAGAATTGCTTCCGGGTTAATTTCGCCGCGTACAAGCTCGGCGTCAATTCTTTGCGCAATCTTACTAGTCTGCAATAGTGGAATCATTTTAAGTTTCGAGTTTGTTTTGAGGTCAAGACTTCCGGCACTAGCCAGTGAGATTGAGGTCAATTGGCCAGTAACAATATCATCAGCATTCATTGCACGTTTGTCGTAGATCCCCCAGGATAGATAGTCTGCTATTACGTCTCGGCCTTTTACTGGCGCTTGGACGCGGATAGCGCGTGTGCGATCACCTACAAACTTATTCTCATCAAATTCAATTCCCCAAACATCAAATAATTTTTTTAGTTCAGAGGAACCAGCGCCAGGAGGCGCTCTTGGCGTCATTCGTGCAGTTTCATTTTGCGGGTCCAAGAATACTAACAACCTACCACCCCGCATCACGAACTGATCTATCGCGTACAGTAAGTTATCTTGAAGAAATTTTGGATGAACAATCAGTAACACATCAATATCATCATCAATTTTCGTTGCCTTGGTTTCAACGGGCTTAACTTCGAAAAATTGAGTTATCTGTTCCATTATTGGCCAAGGTTTGTATTGAAGCATCGGATCAGCCTCAATTAGCAATGAAGTGATCAATCCAATTTTTTTCTTTTTAGGCTCGGCAAGCTCATAGACCAGACGGGTTAAATCATATTCTAAGAATTGTTCACGCTGTGGGTTAAAAAAAGGTACTATTTTTCTATCGTCGGTGCTATTAACGGCAGCCATTCCAAAGTAACCAAGCTCCCCCGATTGATCGAGAGGCACACCCTGGATACCAAATTTAACAGCTTCATCCTCTTCAACAGAGAATGAAATTGGATTAATAATTTTGAGATCTATTTTACCGCCAGAAACAACCGCAAAATGCTCTAGCAATTCACGCACGCGTTTAAAATAATTACCATGTGGCGGACTAATTTCGCCAAATGAAGGCGAGTAATAAAGCCGGAAAGTGATCGGCTCATCAATCGTGTTGATTACTTCTTTACTACCTTGTGATAGAGTATAAAGATTATTTTCTGTAAGATCGAGCTGCGCAGTCTGGATCTCAAGCGAGGACCAAATATTAATAAAAAACAAAAATATGGCTGCAACAACCATTCCCGCGACTGTTAATTTTTTACGGCCTATGTTTTCTAGTACATTCATAATTTTACCTAAGATCCTCTCGTCAAGTCAATAACGGCAGCATTCACGTACAAGAAAACCCCGATTATTGAACTAAAAAACACCACGTCTCTCATATCAATTACACCGCGAATAATTGTGTTGAAATGAGTTAAAAAACTCATTGATCCTAATGCTTCAAGAACAAATGCCGGAGCCCAGCCTTGAAAAAAAGATTGAACAAGTTCCACGCCGCTCATTAAAAATAGAAAACAAACTACGGCTGTCAAAATAAAAGCAATTACCTGATTCTTAGTAGCGGCTGAAATACAGGAACCAATAGCTAAATAGCCGCCAGCCATGACAAGGCTACCCATGTAACTGGCAAAAATAACCCCGTTATCCGGACTACCTAAATAATTTACCGTTATCCAAAGTGGAAAAGTCAAGAAAAGGGCAATAGCGATGAAAGCCCAAGCAGCTATAAATTTACCAATTACAATAACCCAAGTCTGTACTGGTAAGGTTAACAATAATTCCACTGTTCCAGTTTTTCGTTCTTCTGCCCAAAGCCGCATTGAAATAGCTGGGATTAAAAACAGATAAAGCCATGGATGAAAACTGAAGAAGGAGTTTAAATCTGATTGTCCTCGTTCAAAGAAAGCACCCATAAAAAATGTTAGAGCACCACTTAAAGCTAAGAAAATAATGATAAAGACATAAGCTAGTGGTGTTGAAAAATAAGCGCCCAACTCTCTTTTAATTATAGCCCAACAATTGTGCATTATCTATTAGTCTCCTGAATTCAAAATTATCGGTCAGTTTACTTGAGTAAGTTCGCGAAACACATCATCTAAGGTGCCACTTGATGAATGTTTTTTCAGCTTAGCCGGTGTATCATCAAAAACAATTTTCCCAGCAGCAATAATAACCGCTCGAGTACAAACAGCCTCGACTTCTTCAAGAATATGTGTTGAAATTACTATAGCTTTTTTCTTCGCCATGTTCAGGATAAGTTCACGAACTTGATGTTTCTGATTTGGATCCAATCCATCTGTTGGCTCATCCAATATTAATACATCTGGATCATGCAAAATGGCTTGGGCAAATCCAACACGACGCTTAAATCCTTTTGATAGGGTATCTATTGGTTGATTCATAACAGACATTAATTGTAATTTTTCAATAGCAGATTGGACTTTTTTAGTCCTCAGATCCCCAGAAAAACCTCTAATTTCTGCAATAAAATTTAGGAAACCTTTAGTCGTCATATCACCATAAAGTGGCGCACCCTCTGGCAAATAGCCAATCTTGGTTTTTACTTCAAGAGGATGGTCTTCTACATTAAAACCACAAACCGAAGCTTCTCCATCACTTATTGGCAAATACCCTGTAACCATCTTCATTGTTGTGGACTTACCGGCACCGTTAGGTCCCAAAAAACCCAATACCTCACCTTTTTTTACATCAAACGAAATATTATCAACAGCCCGGAAAGGTCCAAAATCTTTGGTTAGCCCTTTGATAGAAATCATGGTATTTTTTGCAGGCATTCTAAATTTTTCCCTCTATTAGCCAGGCTTATTTCTTATAAATTTAGTAAATATCTTTGCAAATTATTTGATAAATCTAATTACGTCACAATCTACTGATAACAGGAGCCACCTTAATAAATTTATTAAGGTGGCTCCTGTTATTAATTAGTTACTAGTGGGCTACATCATGCCGCCCATGCCGCCCATGCCGCCGCCCATGCCGCCCATATCAGGCATTGCAGGAGCTGCTGCTGATGCAGGAGCAGGCTTTTCCGCAACCATAGCTTCGGTCGTAATCAGTAAGCCACCGATAGAACCAGCATCTTGCAAGGCTGCCCTGACAACTTTAGTCGGGTCAACAATGCCTGCTTTTACCATATCAGTATATTTATTATTCTGCGCATCGTAGCCCAGATTGACTTCTTTGCTTTCAAGCAACTTACCTGCGATAACCGCACCATCAACACCAGCATTTTCAGCTATTTGACGAACTGGCATCTCAAGAGCACGCCTAACAATGTTAACTCCAACTTTCTGATCATCATTGTCTGGGTTTAGTTTATCAAGAGCTTTAGTCGCCCGCAAAAGAGCCACGCCGCCACCAGGGACGATACCTTCTTCGACAGCCGCACGTGTGGCATTAAGCGCATCGTCAACACGATCTTTGCGTTCTTTAACTTCAACTTCTGTCGCACCGCCAATATTAAGCACAGCAACACCGCCTGCTAGTTTTGCAAGACGTTCTTGAAGCTTTTCTTTATCATAGTCAGAAGAAGTTTCCTCAACTTGACCACGAATTTGATTACAACGACCTTCGATATCTTTCTTAGTACCAGAGCCTTCAACAATTGTTGTTTCTTCTTTGGTAATTGTAACCCGCTTAGCAGAACCCATCATGTCAAGAGTTACACTTTCAAGCTTGATACCAAGATCTTCAGAAATTACTTGGCCACCAGTTAAAATTGCAATGTCTTCAAGCATCGCTTTTCGGCGATCACCAAAACCCGGAGCTTTAACAGCAGCAATTTTAAGACCACCGCGTAACTTATTAACAACGAGTGTTGCAAGAGCTTCACCTTCGATATCTTCAGCAAGAATTAGTAGCGGACGACCAGATTGAACTACCGCTTCTAAAATAGGCAGAATAGGCTGAAGACTAGAGAGCTTGCTTTCATTGATAAGAATATAAGGATTTTCCATATCACAAGTCATTTTCTCTGCATTGGTGACGAAGTAAGGAGATGTATAACCCCGATCAAACTGCATGCCTTCAACAACATCGAGCGTTGAGTCGAGACTTTTAGATTCCTCAACAGTGATAACACCCTCATTACCAACCTTACCCATGGATTCAGCAATCATTGCACCAATTTCTGCATCACCATTAGAAGAGATTGTACCAACTTGAGCTATCTCCTCATTGGTATTAACCCGCTTCGAGCGCTTCACTAGATCAGCAACAACCGTAGTAACAGCTAAATCAACACCGCGCTTAAGATCCATCGGGTTCATGCCAGCGGCAACAGCCTTTGAGCCTTCTCGAACAATTGCTTGAGCTAAAACAGTAGCAGTTGTTGTACCGTCACCTGCAATATCATTGGTTTTGGAAGCAACTTCCCGAACCATCTGTGCACCCATGTTCTCAAACTTATCTTCAAGTTCAATTTCTTTAGCTACCGTTACACCGTCTTTGGTAATACGCGGTGCGCCAAAACTTTTGTCCAACACAACATTACGACCCTTAGGTCCCAATGTTACTTTGACCGCATTGGCCAAAATATCAACGCCAGCAAGCATCTTTGCTCGTGCTGCCGCATCAAATAATACTTCTTTCGCCATCTCAAAATTCTCCTAGAGGGTTGCGAGTAAATTTAAAAAATTAAATTACTTAGATATAATACCCATTACATCTGATTCCTGCATAATCAACAGCTCGTCACCTTGTATTGTAGTTTCTGTTCCAGACCATTTTCCAAAAAGAACTTTGTCGCCTACCTTTACCTCAAGAGGAACAATATTCCCATCTTTGCCGCGCGCTCCAGAGCCGATAGAAATGACAAGTCCTTCAGATGGCTTCTCTTGCGCAGTGTCTGGAATTATAATGCCGCCAGCTGTTTTTTCATTTTGTTCCACACGGCGGACAGCAATGCGGTCATGAAGTGGTTTAAAACCCATAGTTTATTCTCCTTTTTTTTAATATTGTGTTAAGCCAAATACTCACTGTCAGTTGACAAGAAATTATAATCTAACAACACAATTTAGCACTCTATGATAAAGAGTGCCAGTGATGTAAATCACAAGAGATAATTGTCAAGGGCTGTTTAAGTTTAATTATTTTTATTTACCCATTCACGGCTATCAGCCCATCATTGCTTTTTCATGGACAATCCTCTGCACCTTTTCAAAAGCACGGTTCTCAAGTTGACGAACCCGCTCACGAGAAATACCGTAACCCTTCCCTATTTTTTCCAAAGTTACAGGGTCATCTTTTAAACGTCGCTCAATAAAAATATCTCGTTCGCGCTCAGGCAAGTCATCCAAGGCTGCTTTTAAAAAACCACTACGAATCTCTGCCTCCTCACGATCGGCTACAATTGCCTCGGGTAATGGACCACTATCGACCAATGTGTCTTGGATCTCTATTGAGCCATCTTCCGACCAAGATACGGGTGCATTTAAAGATTGATCCCGAATAGTCATCCGACTATTCATATGAACAATATCTTTCTCCGAGAGACGAAATTGTTGGGCTAAAAGTTTTGCCTGCTCAGGGTTAATATCACTGCTATCAATAATTTCAAGGCGCCTCTTCGCCTTGCGAAGACTAAAAAACAATTTCTTTTGGGCGGCCATGGTTCCCATCTTAACCAATGACCAGGTTTTGAGAACATATTCTGTAACAGAAGCTTTAATCCACCACATTGCATAGGTTGAAAGCCTAAAGCCACGCTCTGGTTCAAACTTCTTCACTGCTTTCATTAAACCAATATTACCCTCTGAGATAAGGTCGGCAACCGGCAAACCATACCACCTATATTGCATAGCTATTTTTGCGACTAGCCGCAGGTGACTTGTTACTAATTTGTGGGCAGCCTCACTATCATCATATTTGATGTAACGTTCGGCCAACATAAATTCCTCGCCCGCCGTTAAAATCGGAAACACTTTAATCTCATTCAAATAGCGCGAAAGCCCGCTATCACCATAAAGTGAGGGTAAAGTCGCAACAGCCATTTTATATCTCCTATTCAACTTATTACTTTAATCAGTGATACAACTAGTCCAAAAAGCAGCTCAATAATAAAAAGAGAGCTTGTTTTTAACTACAACTATGTACGGGACATTGAATAAGGTAGATCAAAAAAACCATAAGTCATATCCTCTAATCGAGCAACATGTTAATCTAAATGCTAACCAACCTACCCGCTAGGCTTGGCCAAATAGATTTGATTCCACGTATCGGCAACCAAATCTAATACTGTTAAAGTAATATAACTATATCCATCAAAAATCAAGAAAATTAAACTCGGTTTAGTCCTAATTACGAACACAAAACTTATCCTAAAATTTATATGCTAACTCTCCCCTACCAACTTCAACAACTTCCAATCTATAAAAAACTGAAATAAAGTCCATAACACACGATCAAACTCGCAAGTTATCCAACAAAGAAATACAATAGGGCGGCCACCGCTACAATTAGCCCAGCACCCCATATCGCTGGAGACAGACCACCCTGTTCATTTACAGTTTGGCTCTCCACAGATCCCGGTTTATTAGTTAATGTTTGGTCGTTATCTTCTCCACCATTTCCGCCAACTATCAGGCTAAATTTCCCAAAAAAATCGTCCGCTTGTTTTTTTGCCACACCTTCTACTAACCGACTTCCTACACTTGCCAATTTACCACCAACCTCAGCATTAGCTGTATAATTTAAAATCGTATTGTCGCCTTCTTCAGTGAGTTTCACTGTCGCACCGCCTTTGGCAAAACCTGCTACTCCACCCTGACCTTCCCCTGAAATTTTATAACCATTAGGAGGGTCGAGCTCGGAAAGCGTCACCTTACCTGAAAACTTAGCTTTAACTGGACCAACTTTAGCCGTGACTTTGGCAGAAAATTGAGTATCAGAATCTTTGCTGAGTTCCTGACAACCATCAATACATTGCTTCAGAATTTCGGGATCATTCAATGCTTCCCATACGTCCTGACGTGTCGCCGGAATTCGATATTCACCAGTTAAATTCATTTTTACTAAGCTCCTTAATTACAACTAGAACGACACCGTAATGATTATTTAATAACCAATCAATACGTAAAAATTTCAGCCTTCCCATGCACGGAAAACCGGGTTCACATCAAAACAGCAATCCGGCCCTCACTATTTACATCCACCATTACCTGATTTTAGGCTATTTATTTTAACTTTCGCGCGGTCTCGGCATATATCTCGATCGATTGGTGTATCGTTCGGCTTTTATCGTATGTTTCGCGTGTTTCGTTACCTAACGGCGACGCATCCAATAACCGAAAAACGTCCGCAGCACCTTTGTGCAAATAAGGCGTCACACCTGCAGATCCAAACGTATCGGAAATTTGATCCATTTCACCAGCCCAACGACCAGCATCACAAGCAAGCATCGACACTCTTTTTTTCATCGCATCCCAGTGAAATTGCTGACTTTCCTCAATTTCACTCTGCACCTCTTCACTGATTCCCAACAATTCGGCAGCAACCAATACACTAGCATGCAACGTCATAGTACCTTTAGTAAGTGCTGCGTAACACATTTTGATCGCCGATGCCTTGATTAACTCATCACCTGCTAGCACTAATTGAATATCATTTTGATTAATAAATTGAAGCAAATTAGCGCCTTCACCACTTGCGTAAAATTTAGTCTTGGATCCTCTTCCTGGTGGAGGGCCGATAATCCCAACATTAAGGAAATCTGCGCCAGCAGCTTTAATTACTGCTGCTATAGATAGCGTGGTATCCGGCGATATGGCATTACAATCAACAAAGATAGGGGCTTTATCGGAAGCGTTTATAGCATCAGCAATTTTTTTGGCAAAATTTTTAGCTTCCTCAGGAGGCATAATCGAGAATATAAAATCACTTGCTGAAACCATCTCGTGAAGGCTTCCAAGGTCTATCATATTAGACCGCTTTGCTCTTATGTGTGATAACTCACTACGCCCACTTAATACCGTTACAACTTCACAACCAATTTCATTCAATGCGCGGGCAACAGAATGCCCCATATCACCTGGGCTCATGACACCTATTGTCGGATTACTCATTTTTTACCTCTTAAAAACTCTAATTTATTTTTTAAAATTCATTCCAAACAACAACGATAGGCAACAAAATTATTCTAATCCATTGCCGTACGCGCTTGTCCCATCACCAGAATAATTGTCCGCGGACCAGCCATCCACATAGCAAAAATCGATATTGAACACAGTATCATTGCAACAATAAACGCAAGCTCATAGTTACCAGAAATATCAAAAAATATACCCGTAGCCCAGGGACCAATAGCTGCCCCCGTATTGCTAAATGCACCAATAAAACCAAAGATTTTTCCATAATTCTTTCCGGAGAATAATTCGGCCGGAACACTGCCAAAGACCGCAGCGAGCCCATACCCAATGAACCCCTGAAGACCAACCATGACATACATCAACCAATCCGAAGGATAACTACGCAGTAAAAATAAGCATACATAAGTCATTAAAAAGCCTAGCAGTGCTAACGTCCAGGCCACCTCCCGCCCAAAACGATCCGATAATGCGCCAACTATAATTTGGCCACCAACACCCGTTATGCCCACCAAACCTAATGCGAGGGCAGCCCCTTCTCGTGAAATGCCAATATCAAGAAGATATCTGGTCTGATGAACTTGAACTGCGTACCAAACGTAAAGAGCCGTTGCAAAAGCAATCACCAACCACCAAAAATTTGATGTGCACATGGCTTTTACTACCGTCCACTCCGTCTCCACCCAATCCCTATTTACAATTCTACTATCTATATTTTTCTGTCGTATTTTTCCTACAGATTCATCAGCTATTTTACCACCATCCACTTCCAATCCCAAGTTTCTTGGGTGATGACGTTGAAATAAAATGTTTATTGGCACGAGAACCAGAATCATAACAATGGCAATAATTATACAGGCATAACGCCAGCCGCTTGTTTCTATTGCATGCTGCATCCAAGGAAAAATTATTATGGCACCAACACCTGCCCCCGCAAATGCTATCCCCATAGCCAAACCGCGACGGCGATCAAACCAATTAGGTATAAATAAAGTATGCCCGAAATAACTCATAAATACTGAACCACCGACAACCAACGCCCCGAGTGTTATAAAAAAATGCCACGGCTCATAAGCAAACGTCGAAAAAATTAATCCCATACTTGCCAGCAGTCCCCCAAGAGGTAACACAACACGCGGCCCCACCTTATCCATCATAGCACCGATAAAAGGTGTAAGAACTGTCGAAACAATAAAACCAACCGAAAAAGTTGCCGCTACTGTTCCTCTCGACCATCCAAACTCATCTAAAATTGGTGGGAAAAGCAAAGAAAATGAGGTCCTAGCATTTACACCTATCCCCATTGTAACAAATGCAATAGCCACGACTATCCACCCATAAAAAAATGGGAGTCTCGAACCAAATATTTTTTTTGATAATATAGAGGGGCTGTGCAGAGACGGGACCTTTCTCATTTATACAAGGTAGTGATTTTCAATCCCTCAGCCAAGCAATGCCACTAGCTGAAAATATATTAAACTTACTCGTATCGCTGGGTGGAAAACAACCTTCTAATCCGAATTTTACCGCTATGGTTAAACTTAACAATTTAGATCCGGCTCATTAATTTTTTATTCCGATAACGGGACTGCCGTCCAAATACATTCGGGTTCAAAACCAGCATCGGCAAATAATCTGCCAACAGGACAACGGTCTTCCGATAAAGTTGCAAGTCGTTCCAACTTCGCAGCAGGCTCATTAGTTTCTATTTCTATTTTTAGAGTTGCACCTACAAAATGCATTACACCGTTATTGTTGCCTTCTATACCATCAATTAAATCGGTCGTAGTTTCAGTATGAATATTAATGGCTCCATGCTTAAAACGCATGGCTTCTGCTACTTTGATGATCTGCACAGTCTGGCAGGTACCAAGTGCTGTTGTAAAATACATAAGCGGAGACGTGGCCGTATCCGTACCCCCACGCTCAGTGGGTTCATCTGTTATAATGGTATGCCCATCATGAACATCAACTTCACACCTCACACCACCCTCAGCACATTTTGAGTCCGCAATACGGATCTTACGACCAACCATTTCTTTCATCTTAGCCACAGCCATAATATTAACCTTTTATCTATTAAATATATATTCTATTAAAAGGAAGGCTACACCCTAAGGGCCCGCCTGCAAAGACCTTCAGACTACATTCTCTTTAAAAAACATCTTGATAATGGATGAATCGGACGATGAGTAGAGATGTTTGTGAAAACGTGACCTTATTTCTATTGCCGGAACATTAGCCAATTTAGAACCATTATTGGGGAACGCTATAATTGCGACTAATATGCATGCAGCCTAGGGGGAATTTTTAGAGGTAAAATAAAACCCAAGTTCCAGGAACTTGATGCCGGCCAGAATAGTGTCTTTTATCTACTTTTCCACCAGGGCTGGGTCAAAATTCCAATCATTATAATATCCACGTTCACGAAGTGTGCAGTCCAAAACCAAGGGTGCTTTCTGATTAATGAATAGTTGGGAATTAGATTAATTCATCATTGAATTTTAAACCCTTAACTCGAAGATGATGATTTTAAATTACCCAAAGAGGTAATAAAAAAGATAAAAAAATTAAGTTTTTAACTGGTTTAATAAGCACACCTCAGAAAATGAATCAATTGAATAAGCTGCCTCATTATAAGAGACATCGCCGAACACAAACCGAGCAACAAAATAATTTACACCACTTTCTTTAATTTGATCCTCTAAAATATTAGCAACAGTTTTGGCGGATCCCGCAATTGCCAAGCCACTCTTAATAATACCATCAAAATTTTCTGCATATGCAGCTAGAGGAGGCTTGGTGCCATGGCGCCACCACAATTTCATGAAGCTTTTATACCAAACATCGTACGCACGCCTTCCAATCCCCATGGCCTTATCGTCGGTATCTGCTATCACTAAAAAACGTGTCATTCCCATGAGAGGCAAATCATCGAGAGAACGGCCAAGACTTTCCCAATCAGCTCGATAGGCATCTGTAATTTGGCGCATTGCTTGAGAATTACGATTAGAAATAATATTTATCTTATTTTCTGCTGGCCATGCTATCGTATCTGCACTGCTAATACCCGTCCAAATCGGTGGATAAGGTGTTTGAGCAGGCTTTATTTCAAGTGGCATATTTTCAACACTAAAGTAATCACCTTTGAATGTGAGCTGTTCTGAAGTCATCGCTTTTATAATTATTTGGTAATATTCATGATACATTGCTGTCACGTCTGTGCTATCAACTCCATAATAACTTGATTCGATCGAAGAGATACCCTTTCCAACGCCAACCTGTAATCTTCCTCCACTCATTTGATCGAGCATACAAATTTCCTCAAATAAACGGATGGGGTGATATTGTGGTAAACAGTAAACTAGGGGTCCAAACTTCAGCTGTTTTGTGCGCTGAGCAACCGCCGACATATAAACATTTGGCGACGAAGCCATACCAAGAGTGGTCGCATGATGTTCAGCCGTATGATAGGCATAAAAACCAGCTTTGTCGTATTTTTCTGCGATCCTCAAACGGTTTTCGTAAAACTCCTGTAAAGTTCCAGCCCCACGATCCACATGGTCAAATAAACCAAATTTCATAACGCCTTTCCTTTTCGCAATATTTACTCTCTAAATTTAGTTGTAAACTACAAATTATATTTCTGGAGACGCATCAATCCTGGCAGTAATTCAATATTAATATTGAATTACAGAATACATTCTATCAACCATAAAAATGGCAAAGAGTTTTTTTTTAGTGGCATAAAGTTAATTTCTCATCCCATTTTAAATGATTCATTCCCCATCAGAACCATTAATAACCACCCTTTATTTAAAAGCCACAATATGTCGTATATTTTATCATTTTTTAACGATTCATATCGCATTATACTTTTAAATTAGTACTATAGTCAGCTGTAGGAGTTTATAATGGGATCAAGTCCCAAAAGTTACACCTCGTTCGCTTTAATAATAAGTGTTTCTCTACTTAGTGTAGTAGCCGTTTTTTCTACCTTTTCCAGTCCAGCAACTAGCCAGTTTCTTCATACTAGCAATAATTATGCTTCTAATTTATCGCAAATAATCAACGTCCGATTTGGAGAATATTTTGATAAAACGCGCATGGTTATAGACCTCAAAAACCCCACTAAGTTATCATATAATATTTCCCAAGACGGGAAGACCATTAACCTTGAGCTTCCAAATGCGACTTGGGATAAGTCTAAAACTCTTCCAAGGCAAAATATTACGGATCAAATTATTGATTTTAATCACACCGCACTGTTAAAAGGTAGCAAATTAACTCTTAAAAGTAAGGCTCCCTTGAGTGTCAAACCACCATTCTCCCTGTTACCCCGTGGAAAGAATGGACACCGCATAGTCATTGATTTGATCCCTACAACCACACCCAAAATTAAAAAACCCACTCCAAGTTTAGTAGCATCACTGGATAATACTGGTGCGCTCCCGCTTCAAATTACCGAAGTAGCACAGCTGTCTCGCAAACAAAACCCATATATACAGCGTGCTTTTCCACAAAATCATCTGCAACGTCAAAAACTAAAGCCCGCACAACCAACCCTTAGAAACAGACCTGCCTCGCCCCCCCCCCGACCGGACGAGGCAAAGCCCAAGAATGCAGCCTGCATATCAACCACCTTATCAAACTGAAGGTTTGCAAAAGAAAACAGGAGCTTTTGGACTTAATAATACCTATGTTAGAGGCTCTGTTGGAATGCAATTAGCTGATGAGAGTTCCAACGATGGTAACGGAGTTTACGATCAAGAATGGGATCCGGGTTTTATCTTAAGTGGTGTTATCGCGACAAAGTTAGAAGATGGCTTTAGAGCGGAGGGTGAATTTTTTTACGCAAATGCATCACTGAAACAAGTTTCAGGTAATTGGAATAACAGCGTCTATAACACCGAACGGGTACAAGGAGACATATCCTCGACAGCCATTATGGGAAACATCGTATATGACTTCCAGAGCAATTCTAGATTAACTCCCTATGGATTGGCAGGTATCGGAATGTCTCTTCTCTCTCTAAACGACCTTAACGCAAGCAACACTGCTATGGCTAATGACATGGATTTGGTAGCAGCACTTCAAGTTGGAGCAGGGTTTAGTTTAGACCTAGACAGAAGAACTAAAATAGATTTGGGCTACCGTTATTTTGAAACCCAAAATCCGGAGTTTTCTGATTCGACGGGCATCCCCTACGAAAGTGTTTTCACCAGTCATAACTTTCTTCTGGGCGCACGCTTAGCACTGAATTAGCGACGTTATACGGTAAAATACGGTTAACCAGTCCTTTATACCTCAGAGTTGAAATTTTGCATAGCGAATTTATGCAAATCAGCGTTGTGCAATCTTAATAATTAAGTACTGTAAGATCTTAATTAATTCATTAATAATTTGATGAAAAGAATTCCAAATGCCCAGCACGAAACGTACAAATGGACATCGTCCCACAGGACTACTGCACCTTCTAGACCCTTCTCTAAAATTAGCACCCCACCCCAAGCAAGAAGATTTAAGCTTTAATTTATACGATGCACTTGATGCGGTTGTAAGGCTTACAGCAAAAGTTCCAGAAGATGCATTCAGCGCTAAAACTTTGGGACAGGAGCGAGAGGGTAACGCTGTCCTTATTAGTAAAGATGGGCTCCTACTCACAATTGGGTATTTAGTAGTTGATGCCCAGTCAATTACCATTAAAGCCTATGGCGGCCAATCCGTCTCAGCGGAAGTAGTTGGTTATAGTCATGAAACAGGTCTCGCAATAATCCACGCATTGGATAAATTGCCCATAAAACCGATAGAACTGGGTAGCGCTGAAAATCTTAACGAACAGGACACTGTAATAATTGCGCCGTACGGTGGAGAACATCACGCCATCAGCGCAAAAGTCGTATCGCGACGTGAATTTGCTGGCTCTTGGGAATACATGCTAAAAAATGCTATATTTACCAGCCCGATCCATCCGAATTGGAGTGGCGCCGCGCTGATTAACGATGAAGGTGCATTGTGCGGAATTGGCTCATTATGGGTTAACGATGCTGAACAACAAAACAAAGCGACAAACGCAGATATAGCCAACGAAACCCTCAAAAAGGATCCCAAAAATAGCCCGGGAAATATGTTTGTCCCAATAGATCTCCTGAAACCGATTTATGATGATTTAGTCTCATTCGGTATGGTTCCAGGCAAACAAAGGCCGTGGTTAGGTATGTACACTTCTGAGGCAATGGATCAGCTATTTGTTTCAGGTGTCATACCTGGTGCGCCAGCAGACCTTGCTGAAATTGAGCCAGGAGACATAATTACTGCCTTAAACAACCAAAAAGTAACAAAATTAGGCGAAATGTATAGTTTGCTCTGGTCTTTTGGAACTGCTGGCTCAGAAATCACCCTCAACTTACGCCGTGACGGTGAATATATCGAGATAATTGTGAAATCTGATAGCCGTTATAATTTTATGGAAAAGCGTAAAAAGCACTAATTTTATAATATTACTGGTAAGTATAAAAAAAAATAGCTATGTCTCCAACGCTTCGTGTTTGCTTATAATTGAGAATCAGAACCATGACAGAATTGATAGAATCAATAAGGCGGAGACGCACATTTGCCATAATATCACACCCCGATGCTGGTAAAACCACCTTAACTGAAAAACTACTATTATTCGGCGGAGCTATCCAGATGGCCGGTGCCGTAAAAGCTCGCGGGAACACTCGGCGTGCGCATTCCGATTGGATGAAAGTTGAACGCGAGCGAGGCATTTCAGTAGCATCCTCGGTAATGACCTTCGATTATAATGGTTGTACCTTCAACCTTCTTGATACACCCGGTCACGAAGATTTTAGCGAAGATACCTATCGCACACTCACAGCAGTAGATTCTGCTATTATGGTTATTGATGCTGCCAAGGGTATAGAACAACAAACTCGCAAACTATTTGAAGTCTGCCGTCTCCGTGACGTACCTATTGTTACTTTTGTAAATAAAATGGACCGAGATGCAAGAGATTCCTTCGAAATACTTGATGAAATCGAGCAATCTCTGGCATTAGACGTCACACCAGCGAGCTGGCCAATCGGAATGGGTCGAGATTTCCTTGGTTGCTACGACGCACTTAATGATCAATTGATGCTTATGCCAAAGGGAAAGGCTATAGGAAATATTAGCGATAGTAATCCGGGATTAATAGAAAAATGCGACGGTCTTGAGGATCCTAAACTTGATGAACTTTTACCCGATTACGCGGTTAAGAAACTACGTGAGGAAGTTGAAATGGCTCGTGGTCTCTGTAAAAATTTTAATTTACAATCTTACCGTGAAGGGCATTTAAGCCCTGTATTTTTTGGCAGTGCTGTCAATAATTTTGGAGTGCGTGAATTATTAAATGGCATCAGAAAATATGCACCATCGCCTCGCCCTCAACCCACTCAGGATCGCACTATTGACCCGACTGAGAATAAAGTCACCGGATTTGTATTTAAAATTCAAGCTAATATGGATCCAAAACACCGTGATAGGATTGCTTTTTTTAGAATATCTTCTGGTCATTTTAAACGTGGTATGAAGCTCAAGCATATACGAGACAATAAAATGTTGACCCTTCATAATCCAGTACTTTTCCTAGCACGAGATAGAGAAGCAGCCGAAGAAGCCTACGCTGGTGATATCATCGGCATTCCTAATCACGGAAATCTGCGAATTGGTGATGCACTGACCGAGGGTGAGAATATAAAATTCTCGGGTATTCCAAGCTTTGCGCCAGAATTACTGCAAACAGTAAGGCCAGAAGATCCAATGAAAGCTAAGCACCTAGGGCGCGCACTGCAGCAACTAGCCGAAGAAGGGGCTGCACGCGTTTTCAAACCACGCATTGGAGCCGATTGGATTGTAGGCGTTGTAGGTAGCTTACAATTTGAAGTTATGGCTGATCGAATCCGCACGGAATACGAAGTGCCTGTTATTTTTGAATCTACAACGCTCTATACGGCCCGGTGGATTGAAGCAAATGATAACCTAAAGCTCAAAGATTTTATAAATGCTAATAGTACAGCTATCGCTGATGATCACGACAATGACGCAGTGTTCTTAGCCCGAAATGCATGGCACTTAGAACGAGCTGAGGAGGACTTCCCCGAGATTAAATTTCTAAAAATAAGAGAACAAACTCATTAACTAAATCTTGTGTTACTATTAATTTCAAAAAAATTTCATTACCACTTAACGTCCAGAAAATAGAGGGTATATTTCGAATATATCAGAACACAAAAACCTAAAATAAAACTGTTGCACACAAAAAATCATTTATCATTGATTTTTATGGTCATATCACAAACCCAGAAACAGTTGGAATAACTCAAAAGAATTCTCTTCATTTATGTAAGGCAAAGGAAATAAATTGAAAACTAAACAAGTAAATAGACCTAAGGTGTAGCCAATCCCTTTTATTCTAGACCCAATTTTAGCTAAAGATTGTATAGAGATAACTGATTTAGATGTAAGCAAATTACTTTTAATGAATGACAGTCGCTACCCCTGGTTGATACTTGTTCCACGACGACCGGCAATTAGTGAAATACATCATTTACCGACCACGGATCAACAATCTTTGTTTACAGAAATAATAAAAGTTGCTGAATTTCTAGAAGAAGAGTTTAAACCAGCAAAAATTAATATTGGAGCAATAGGTAATATTGTTCCACAACTGCATGTTCATATAGTTAGCCGCGAATTTAACGACCCTGCATGGCCTGATCCCGTTTGGGGACATAGCCCACAAGTCCCTTATCAAAAAAGGGAAGCTCGTAAAATAATTAAAAAAATAATAATAAACTTTGCAGAATAGTTGAAAACTATCCAATCAAGATATTTTTATCATCAAGACTATACAATAATTTTACTAAATTTTTACGTCGGCTTAAAACCGCCCGTTGATTTATGTACCCTTTATCAGTAATTTCGTTAGCATCAATGTCAGGTGGCTCGCTCATAAAACGAGCACACGCAATACTTGTACTACTCCCAAAACTAGTCGCATTATGCGTCCTTAAACCGTCTATTAATGCTGCACGTACGTTTTTATTTTCAATTAATTCATCTACATCGACGTCAACTGCCAATTCTGGGCATAAAGACCGACAACCCAATATATTAGGAAACACCAAAATACCAATTTTATCGCGGTCATGGCCTGCAATAACAATATCTTGAATCACATCATCGGCACAGGCCACAATCGTTGTTCGGAGGCTACCGACAGAGACCCAGGTCCCCGTAGATAATTTAAAATTCTCTGCGATCCGTCCATCAAAAACAATACCTTTGCTTGGGTCCAGAGGGTCTTCAAACTTAGCCGCATCACCAATGCGATAGAAGCCGTCTTCATCAAAAGCTTCTTTAGTTAATACCGGATTTTTAAAATAGCCAGGCATAATATTGGGTCCACGCACTCGGATTTCTAGTTTTTCTTCGTTCGGAATTAATTTAATTTCTGTACCGGGTATAGGTAAGCCGATAACGCCTGCTTTTGAAATCGGCCAATAAACGTGAGTGCAGTCTGGCGAGGTCTCTGTCGCACCCCATCCAGACAACATAAAAACACGCTTACCGGTTGTTTGTTTAGATAATTTTTCAAGTCTTTCCCATGCACTTTGAGTTAATGCAGCAGCAGCATAAAAAATAATATCTAGGTCTTTGAAAAAAACCTCTCTGAGATCCGGATCATTTTCAAAATATGGAATTAACATGTCGTAGCCACGCGGCACATTAAAGTAAATACTAGGGGAAATTTCTTTTAAATTCGTAACAGTTTTCTCAATCATGCCTGGAGCGGGTTTACCACCATCAATATACATTGTGCCGCCACTTCGCAGTATCATGTTAAGATTATGGTTTCCGCCAAAAGTGTGGTTCCAAGGCAGCCAGTCAACAGTCACTGGTGGTTTCTTGTCCAGAAATGTCCAGACCTGAGACATTGCCTGTTGATTAGAACAAAGCATCCGCTGGCTATTAATCACGCCTTTTGGCTGGCCAGTGGACCCTGAAGTAAATAATATTTTTGCTATTGTGTCTGGACCCACTTTCTTTTCATTAGTTTCAACATCTGAGTTTGGAGTAACGGCTAGCAATTCTCCAAAATTTGTAGCGTCTATACCTACCGGCGCGTTTGTGCTGAAAACGATCTCTGCACCATTAAAATCATTATTTATGAGTGCTCTTGAGAATTTATCACCATCGCCAACATAAACTAAGCCTGGGCTTGTTAACCTAAGGATATATTTGAGCTTACCAAAATCAGTAGACATAAGTGAATAGGCCGGTGAAATTGGTACAACAGGAATTCCAATATGCATGGCACCAAAAAGTAATAGGGCGTTATCAACTGAATTATCCGAGAGAATTGCGACGGGTCTCTCTGCTGATAGACCTCGATTCAGCAACGCCTGAGCCACAGATATAATTTGAGTTAGGAATTCTTGATATGTAATTTTCCGCCAACTACTATTCTCTCCGGATCTATCGGCTAAAAATATAGCATTAGGCGTTTTTTTTGCCCACTGAATAATCCAAACGCTTAAAGATTTTGGATAATCTCCAATTATTTGTGGGGACCTCAAAATAATTTCGCCACCACTAAGTTTCTCTATATCAACAGCAGGCTTCGCAAAAGAAACTTCCTTAATTGCGTCTGACATTTTTGCCTCTCTTAAGGTAGGTTTTTTTGAAACGAGTTTTAAAATATATTATTATAAAATAATTTAATTCACTATTTAAAATGCTAATTAGCCAGTAACGAGCTGAAAAGTAAATACAGGCTTGTAATAGGCAGGTTCTTCACTATATACAGGGCCGGATCCGGCGGCCCATATGGTTGGGCCTAAGAAATAGTATATTCAATATCAGTAGAAAGTGTAAAGTCGATGGACCTACGCAACATCGCTATTATAGCGCACGTCGATCACGGCAAAACCACCTTGGTTGATTGTTTACTCAAACAAACTGGGATTTTCCGTGAAAATCAACAAGTCCAAGAACGGGCTATGGATTCCAATGACTTGGAAAGAGAGCGAGGCATTACGATTTTAGCGAAATGCACTTCGGTCGAATATCAACAACACCGCATAAATATAATTGACACACCTGGCCACGCCGACTTTGGTGGCGAAGTTGAAAGAATACTAAGTATGGTTGACGGCGTAGTTTTGCTTGTCGATGCGGCAGAAGGCCCAATGCCTCAAACTAAATTTGTTTTGGGAAAGGCCCTCAAATTGGGCCTACGACCGATTGTTCTAATTAATAAAATTGATCGCCCCGACGAGCGGAAAGATGAAGTTCTAAACGAAATTTTTGATTTATTTGCAGCAATGGACGCGGATGAACACCAGTTGGATTTCCCCCATCTTTATTCATCAGCTAAACAAGGTTGGGCTGCAAACGATGCTGAAGGGCCAAAAGATAATATGGACCCTCTCTTTAAACTCATAATTGAGCATGTACCCAAACCCGAAATAGATACAATCGGTGAATTTAGTCTTCTAGCGACAACGTTACAGGCAGACCCCTACCTCGGTCGGATTTTAACCGGTAAAATAGCTTCAGGTACAGCTGTTCGAAACATGGCAATCCGGGCTCTCGATCGGGATGGAAATGTCATTGAAGATGGACGAGCCAGTCAATTACTCGCCTTTCGTGGGTTAGAACGCATACCTATTGATGAGGCACATGCCGGCGATATTATCGCTATAGCTGGATTAACAAAAGCAACAGTTGCAGATACAATCTGCGCGCCATCAGTTACCCAAGCGATTGACGCACAACCAATTGATCCACCAACTCTCTCGATGGGGTTCTCTATCAATGACTCACCGCTAGCCGGCACCGAGGGCAGTAAAGTAACTTCAAGGGTGATATTAGACCGATTGATGAACGAAGCTGAGGGAAACGTAGCTTTACACATCACCCAGACCGCAGATTCAAATTCTTTCGAGGTTGCCGGTCGAGGGGAACTGCAACTAGCGGTCCTTATAGAGACTATGCGGCGTGAGGGGTTTGAGCTTTCAATTTCACGACCTCAAGTGGTCTTTCGCGAAGACACTAAAACGGGGGAGCGGTTAGAGCCAATAGAAGAAGTAATAATAGATGTTGATGATGAATATTCTGGAATTGTCGTAGAAAAATTATCCGCTCGAAAAGGTGAAATGCTTGAAATGAAATCTGTAGGTAGTGGCAAACAGCGCATAACCTTCCATGTACCTGCGCGAGCCTTAATCGGCTACCATGGTGAATTCTTAACAGATACCCGCGGTACCGGCGTAATCAACAGACTGTTCCACGGTTATGCTCCGCATAAAGGTCCTATTGCCAGTCGTCGCAATGGTACCCTAATTTCATTGGGCGATGGTAAGGCAGTCGCCTACGCACTATGGAAAATGGAAGATAGAGGCCCCATGTTTATTAACCCTGGAGACAAAGTCTATACAGGTATGATTATTGGTGAACACAGCCGAGGCAACGATTTAGATGTTAACCCGCTAAAAGGAAAGCAATTGACCAACATTCGTTCATCTGGAAAGGATGATGCAGTTGATTTAACCACGCCTATTGAAATGGGGCTAGATAAGGCAATAGCATATATTACAGAAGATGAGTTAGTCGAAGTTACTCCTCTATCAATTCGATTACGCAAACGTTTCCTAGACATTCATGAGCGTAAACGCCAAGGGCGCAATGCCGAACAAGCGTAACAAAAGCGGTCAATTATGGGACAAAGTCTATAACCCAATCACAACAATATGATACAAAAAAAAATGAGCCGCCTCTAACAACGATTAAGCGACACATAAAAGATATTTTTAACCTTGCAATACCCACGGTCTTAGCAAGAGCTGGTATGATCGTCATGT
>CAJQSN010000026.1 GCA_905614355.1 uncultured Rhodospirillales bacterium
GACCTTGGTCTTAGTAAAGAAGTCCTTGATGCTGTATTAGATGCAGGGTACACGGAACCGACCCCTATCCAAGAAAAAGCTATACCAGTTGTCCTGATGGGACGGGATATATTAGGGTGTGCTCAAACAGGAACAGGGAAAACAGCATCATTCACTCTCCCAATGATTGATATTCTAGCTAATGGACGTAGTCGATCACGAATGCCTCGAGCACTGATTTTAGAACCAACACGAGAACTCGCTGCTCAAGTAGCTGACAACTTTGATACCTACGGGAAATACAATAAACTCAGCAAAGCCCTCATTATTGGGGGGGCTTCTATGGATAAACAAAATAAATTATTAGATCGTGGTGTGGATGTTCTCATTGCAACACCAGGGCGACTGCTTGATCTCTTTGATCGAGGAGGCTTGTTACTTAGCGACGTAAAACTCCTGGTGATTGATGAAGCTGATCGAATGCTTGATATGGGCTTTATTCCGGATGTTGAGAAAATTGTCTCTGTTATTCCTAAAATACGCCAAACTTTATTTTTCTCAGCGACCATGCCTCAAGAGATTAAACGGTTGGCAGATATGTTCTTGATGAATCCTAAAGAAATTACAATTTCTCCGCCTTCAACTCTGGGCGACACAATTAGCCAAGGCCTTTTATTAATAACTCACAATACCAAACGTGATATTGCTGGTCTCCAAAAGAAAAAACGCATGGCGCTCCGGCAACTTATTAAACAAGAAAACGTCAAAAATGCATTGGTATTCTGCAATCGAAAAAAAGACGTTGATATCCTCAACAAGTCATTTATAAAGCATGGTTACAATTCGGCTACTCTTCATGGGGATATGGTGCAGTCAGCTCGCATGAAAACAATGGAGGCCTTCAAAGCACGCGAATACGATTTTTTAATTTGCAGCGATGTTGCTGCTCGTGGACTTGATATAGATGAGCTAAGCCATGTTTTTAACTTTGATATACCTATTCACCCTGAGGATTATGTGCATCGAATTGGCCGCACCGGCCGCGCTGGTAAACATGGTCGGGCGCTATCTCTTGCTTGGAAAGAAGATCAAAAACACATTAAGGCAATTGAAAATCTAACGGGCAAGGCAATTCCCATAGTTACAATTGATAGCAAAGAGGCGGCTACACAATCTACAGAAAAAGTAGAGCACCAGACTAAAACGAGAAATCAGGATACAAAGAAAAAAACAGATAAAATATTAGAAAAAAATAATGAAAAGACTTCAACTATAAATAGAAACTTAACAGGTGATAATATAACCGAAACTAACGAAAGGAATAGATCCAAACGTCAGCATGCTAAAAAAGACGATGCACAAACTCCAAAGTTATTGGATCCTGAAAACGATGAAAGTCAAGTTGAAGAAAATGATGGTTTTGAGAGCCACATGCCGGCTTTCTTGCTACGGCCACTGAATTAATTAAGTTCTATGTCACCTTTTTTTGTTTAATTCATAAATATTTCAGCTCTGCTCCCTAGAAAAGAAAGTTATATAACCTATTCTAAATTGAATTAGAATTTTACATCCTAAATCTGTAAATTTATTTTGGAGTAAATCAATGCAAACAGTTTTCGTCCAAGTAAAGTGTGAACTAGGAAACGTGTACAGCGTCGCTGAAAAAGCTATAGAGACGGTAGAGAAAATATCTGAAATTTATTCTACATCTGGTCAATACGACCTTTTGATTAAATGTTATTTGAGTGATGGAGATGATATTGGCCACTTTATTAATGATAAAATTCAGACACTCCCAGGTGTAAAAGATACCTATACACTTATAACGTTTAAAGCTTTCTCATAACCTTCTTCGGGTTAGAGTATAAATGGCCAAATGGTAACAGCAATAAACTTTGATGGAGAACAGGGCGACAACAATCGCCCTTTAGGGATAGATATTGCGACACGAGAATTTATCCGAGCTTTTTTTCGCTTCAGTATACAAAAAATATTTCCTTGTGTCTGCCCCAATGAAATCTCACTAACACAATTCAAACACTATGCAGAGATGGAACAAATTAACCCAGAGACATGTTTTGGAGTAAACCAAAATGATCCTGTGCAACTAGAAAAAGCTGGCCAACTATTTCGTTATGACCCTAATATTTTAAAACACGTCTGGTCACGTCGCCAATTAGGACAACGGCGCTACAGTATTACCGGATTAATGCATACAAGCGCGACTGATAGTGCCATGGAAATTATTGGGCAATATCTAATGGCTCCCACACAAAGCTGGGATGCATTAATATGTCCTTCCAATTCAATCAAATCTGCAACATCAAATATTATCGATCACTGGCAACAATATTTGAAAGAGCGTACGGGTAGTAGCTTTAAATGCCCCGTCCAATTTCCCGTCATACCACTAGGCATCGATACACAATATTTTGACACAATCTCGGGAGAAAAGAAACGCATTAAACAACGTAAAACACTTGGATTGGAAAATGACGAAATCGCAATTTTATTTACTGGACGACTTAATTATATTACCAAGTCAAACCCATTATCCTTAATGCTTGGTGTCGAGAAAGCAGCCAAAGACACCAAAATGCCGTTAAGGCTCATTTTCTGTGGCTATTTTAATGATGAAATCAACGAACTAGCCTTCAAAGAATCTGCAGAAAAAATTTGCAATCTTTCCCGCGTCTCATTTATTCGCCATGGAGACCAAAAATATCCGGATGGGTTTTGGGCTGGGGCAGATATTTTTTGTTCATTAGTCGATAATATACAGGAAAGTTTCGGACTTACCCCTATTGAAGCCATGGCATCAGGATTGCCAGTTATTGTAACAGACTGGGATGGCTATCGTGATACAGTTCGAGATGGTGTTGATGGATATTTAATTCCGACGTTAGCTCCACGAAATGGCCTTGGAACCGAATTAGCTTACAAATATTTTTCTGGGCAAAATAATTATGGCGACTATCTTGCCGCAGCTCAACAATCTACCTCAGTAGATTTAGACGCATTATCTATCGCACTTAAGCAATTAATCGAGAACCCTAGTTTACGGCTTAAGATGGGCTCTGCTGGAAAAAAACGTGCTAACTCGACATATAATTGGCCAAAAGTTATTTCAGCATATGAAGATTTATGGTCCGACCTAGAGAACCGCAGAGCCTCCGATAAAGAAATAAGTCCTCTAACAATCGGATCTCCGTTTCACCCATCACGACCCGATCCCTTCGACATGTTTTCAAGTTTTCCATCCAGAAAATTTTCAGAAGAAGGGAAAATAGAACTAGTTATCGTCAGTTGGCCTGAGGCAATGAAGTTGATATCTCTTAAAGTTGGATATGTTTATTCTGAGCCACTGGTTGAACTGGAAAAAATACCAGCTCTACTCAATAATTTAAAACCGGGTTCACCTATTCAAATTAAATCACTAATCCACCTTTCACCTGCCATTAAACCAACTAACCTATTACTAACTCTAGCGTGGTTGGTGAAGCTTGGCATCTGCCGATACTATCCTTGAAACACCAATATATTGGATGAGTAAGTGTAAAAAAAACATTTAACTAGCAATAACCGCCTACGTGCACTAAATTAAAAGGATTACCTCTAAAGATCGTTATTAAAAGTTTTGGAGCCAGAAAATGTTTATTCAAACTGAAGTAATGCCCGATAAATCCCGGATGAAGTTTTTCCCTGGAGAGACTGTTCTAACAGCCGGTTCTGCGGAATTTCTTAACGAAGAAGCAGCAAAACGCTCACCTTTAGCAACGCGCCTATTCGAAATTGAAGGTGTCAAAACAGTAATGCTGTATACTGATTTTATAGCCGTCACCAAAGAAGAAACATTTGACTGGCAATTAATGAAACCATTAATTTTAGGTGCGATTATGGATCATTATACAGCAGGCGACGCAGTGATTCTTAGCACGGAACAATCTGAAGCCGACGCTGATTTGGAATCGGCACTAGAAACTCTCTTTATTCCACGCGAAGAAGACGCCGAAGCTGTGATAAAAATTAAAGAATTAATGGTAGACCGGGTTACACCCGCCGCAGAACAGATGGGCGGCACTGTTGTATACAAGGGCTTTATTGACGGTATAATTTATGTAGAGTTTATAGGTCCAACTGAGAGCTTAGCTGGTGGCATGACGAATATCTTTGGTCACTACATTCCAGAAGTCAAAGCGGTTAAAGATTATCATGACGCAATACCAAAGCCAGGTCTTAATACGCCAGATGGCCGCGCAATCCTCCAGGTCCTTGACGAGCGTATTAATCCATCGATCGCTAGTCATGGCGGACATATTTCTTTAATAGATGTTAAAGATGACAGAGTTTATGTTCGACTTGAGGGTGGTTGCCAAGGTTGCGGCATGGCAGATGTGACCTTGAAACAAGGCGTTGAAGTTGAAATAAAAAATGTAGTTCCCAGCATTATTGCCGTACTTGATGTGACAGATCACGCCGAAGGCTCAAACCCATATTACTCACCAGGTAAAGGTGGCGCCCCTGCGAAATAAATTAATGCAGGTTCTCCTTATCTCAACCTACGACTTGGGGCACCAACCGTTCAGTTTGGCCTCACCGGCCGCGAGCTTAACTGCTGCAGGAGCAAAGGTTAGTTGCAACGATCTAGCCGTGGAAGACCTTAAGGAAAATGTTGTTAAGACAGCCAATATCATCGGTCTTTATTTACAAATGCATACTGCAACTAGATTATCAGTTGCCCTACTGCCGCGATTGAAAAAACTAAACCCCCACGCCCATATTGTATTTTACGGATTGTACGCGCCATTGAACTCAGAATATTTAAAAAAAATTGGTGGGGATAGTTTTGTCGGTGGTGAATTTGAAGATGGATTAGTCCAAATATATAATAATTTAAAAAATGGAAATTCAGACCCATCAGTACATCTAACTTCAACAGACAACCAAGATTTTAGCAAACCGCTACGGGATGATCTTCCAGACTTAAGTAATTATGCGCATTTAATAGTTGGCGATGGCTCAAAAAAAATAGTTGGCTACACCGAAGCTAGCCGAGGATGTAAACACAAATGCAGACACTGCCCAGTTGTTCCGGTCTACAAGGGACGTTTTCGCATCATAGAAAGCGATATGGTTCTAGCGGACATTCGGCAACAAATTGCTAATGGTGCAGAACATATTAGCTTTGGAGATCCTGATTTTTTTAATGGTCCAAGTCACGCTGTGAAAATCATAAGTGCATTACACAAAGAGTTTCCAAAGATTAGCTACGATGCAACAATAAAAATTGAACATCTTTTAAAGCATAAAGATTTACTCTCAACGTTAAAAGAGACCGGTTGTTTATTTATTACGACAGCAGTAGAATCAGTTGAAGAAGATATACTAAAAATCCTAGACAAGGGGCATACTCAAGAAGACTTTAAGCAAGTAGCGCAAATCACCCAAGATATTGGCATCCCGATTTCACCCACGTTCGTTCCGTTCACTCCATGGACAACTAAGCAAGGATTTCTTTGCTTACTCGATACGATAGCAGAACTTGGATTGATCGAAAACGTCGCTCCCATTCAACTTGCAATTAGGTTACTTATTCCCAATAAATCTTTTCTGCTAGAATTACCACAAATCCAACCTCACTTATTAGGATATAATCAAGAAGCCTTAAGTTACCAATGGAGTAATATGGATAAGAGTGTGGAAAATCTGTGCATAGAAGTCCAAAAAATTGTGGAACTAGGCACAGTAAATAATCTTCCGCGCGTTGAGTTATTTAAAACTATTTATACCGCAACGCGAAAAGCCTGCGGACTTGATAACAGCCCGCTTCCCTATAAGATTTTATCTAATTCTGCCGCAATACCCAGCATGAGTGAGCCATGGTTTTGCTGCGCGGAACCAACCCTAGAACAACTTTCACGTCTCTAATGGCTCGCCTGTTGCTACTAATCCCATCGACGTCCTATCGAGTAAGTGATTTTATAGCTGCGGCTTACCGTCTAGGAGTTGATGTGACAATTGGCTCTAACGAGCCTCAGGGTTTAGAAGCAATTACTAAGGGACGAACGGTAACCATCAACTTTTCTAATACCGACATTGCAGTAAATGAGATCAAAACGTTTCATACATCCTACCCTATAACAGCCATTGTTGCTGTTGACGATGCAACCGGGATAATTGCCGCCAAGGCATCACTAGAACTAGGTTTTAAGCATAATGACCCTGAGGCAATTAAGGCCACAACCAACAAACTTCTACTCCGCCAAGCACTAACTAGAGCTGACATCTCTTCACCCAATTATAAATCTATTGCGTTAGATGATGATCCAAAACTACGAGCCCGCGACATAGATTATCCTTGTGTCCTGAAACCCCTTAACCTCTCTGCTAGCCAAGGAGTGATCCGTGCCAACACTCAAATAGAGTTCGTAAAAGCATTTGATCGTATTAAAACACTACTACTAGACACCGAACAACGTACACAAAGCAAAATTTTGATTGAAGATTATATTGAAGGCGAAGAAGTCGCACTAGAAGGATTGATGGTTGATGGCAAGCTTAATGTACTCGCGCTTTTTGACAAACCAGACCCGCTAGAAGGCCCTTACTTTGAAGAAACAATATATATCACCCCTTCACGCAAAACTAAAGAAATCCAGAACACGATTAAAAATATGGCAGAACAAGCTGCTAATTCAATTGGCCTCAAAGAAGGACCCCTTCACATTGAACTTAGATTACGACCGAAAAATCGAACTAGCAATGAAACTGGACCGTACGTGATTGATATGGCGGCGCGCTCAATTGGAGGCCTATGTTCACGTAGCCTCCAATTTAGTGAAAAACTGACTTTGGAAGATATCATTTTACATCATGCCATGGGTAAGCCGATAAAAACTAGCCGAGAACCTAGCGCGTCAGGCGTTATGATGATCCCAATACCCAAAGCCGGTATCCTTGAGCGCGTTGATGGTACTCTTGACGCTCAATCCATTGTTGGGATTACTAATGTTACAATTAGCAGTACTATTGGCAAGAAAGTAACACCTTTACCTGACGGCAACAAATACCTCGGCTTCATTTTTGCTAAAGCTAATCAGCCAGAAGAGGTTGAAGCCGCACTCCGAACGGCACACTCTAAACTTAGTTTTAAGATTATCTAAGAACAAATAGTTTTAAATGCATCAGCAGCGTGTGTAATTCCAGCTTCATCAACATCTAAATGTGTAACAGCTCGCATAATGTCCGGTCCCATGGCACCAATGCGTACTCCATCTAATAATAATTTCTCTGAAATATCATACGCAGATAATTTTGCATCAGCGACATTGATCAATAATATATTTGTTTCTACAGTTGTTGGATCAATTTTAATGCCAGGGATTTGGGCCAACTGAATAGCTAAATTTTTTGCGTTTAAATGATCCTCTGCCAAACGTTTCACATTATGATCAAGAGCATATAGTCCCGCTGCCGCTAAAATTCCCGATTGACGCATAGATCCACCGAGCCGTTGCTTCCAAGGCCATGCCTGATCAATAAAATCTTGGCTACCCGCAATCACACCGCCAATAGGGCACCCCAATCCTTTTGAAAGGTCAATCCAGACAGTGTCTACAGTTGCTCCATAATCAGCTGCCGACACTCCACTAGCTACCACCGCATTCAGCAAACGAGCACCATCCATATGCGTTACAAGGTTGTGTTCGGCGGACAATTCTTGAATTGATTGCAGAACCTCTAGAGGCCAAACGCTACCGCCGCCAAGATTAGCTGTTTGCTCAACCGACACCATCTTTGATGACGGCGCATGCCTAAATCCGGCCCGTATTGCTTCCTTTGCCTGACTAACACTAAATAGCCCCCTTAGACCATCCAACGGTTTAATCATCGCACGGGCAATGACAGCGACCCCAGCCGCTTCAAAATTAATAATATGAGCAGTTTTATCAGCGATAATCTCATCACCTGGCTGACACTGAACAGCAATTGCTATTTGATTACACATAGTACCCGAGGGGACAAATAGCGCGGCCTCCTTGCCAAGTAGGCTTGCTACCCTTTCCTGAAGCGCAATCGTCGTGGGATCCTCGCCTGCCTGTTCATCTCCCGTTTCAGCAGCTACCATTGCATGAAGCATTGGTTTGCTTGGTCTAGTTTTCGTATCACTGAATAAGTCTATCGTAGGAACACTCATATTTTCTCCATTAAGCCATAAATTACCTATTTTTATCTCAATTAGTAACCAAGTCCATGCATTAAAATAATTAATTGAGCCTCTAAACTCTAATTTCTAAAATTTTATCCATAAAAAAATTATAAATATTTTTTTTATTAACATCTTTTTAGTTCCAAATTATATTTTATTAGCTGTACTGGATTAAAAGTGATTTTAATTTTTTCTTTCAACACTATTTATGTGATGCCATAGTAAGCGCGCTGCCACGCTACGCCACGGCTTCCAAGCCTCTCCAATTAAAATCATTTTCTTGCGGTCAGGGTATTTTTTCAAACCTTTTAAGTGCGTGTATCCTTTGATTATACCTAGATCATCAACCGGCCATAAATCGGGTCGCCGTAATGCTAATAGTAAATATACCTCAGCAGACCATCGTCCAATCCCCTTTAGTTTAATCATTTCTTTAATCGCCGCATGGTCTGTCATTTTAGCGACCCTTCGAAAACTAAATTCATCGTTCTCAATTGCCTCAGCAATGCCCATGGCATATTTAGCTTTAGGTGCACTAAAACCTAAAGATCGCAATCGATCAGGGCCTAGTTTTAATACAGTTTTACATGTCATCGGATTTTGGATCGCCGTAAGACGTTCACTAATTGCATTAGCAGCTGAAGTTGAAATTTGCTGTCCAATTATAATTCTGAGAATAGCATTGTAACCTGGCGCTCGCGACCTGAGGCTGGGCAAGCCAATTTTATTAACGATCCGCGCTAAATCTTCATCACGTTTGCAGAGCTCTTGCGCGCCTTGAAATAAAGTTAATTTTGTGATTTTTACTAGCATGGAATCAGGATAAGCTGGTGACATAGAGAGAACAATACTGAATAAAATTTTATCGTAATGGTTAATTAATTTGAACACGATATATAATTGTAATTTTATATAACTTAATGTGGAGACTGCTGTGCTTGTTGAACAAATCTGGACTGCAAATGACTATCGGAATTTTAATTATCTAATTGCTTGCCCTGAAACCGGCGAAGCATTAGCCATTGATCCATTAGACTCTGAAAAATGTTTAAAAATAGCTAAAGCAAAAGGATGGGAAATCACACAAATACTCAATACACACCACCATCACGATCACATTGATGGTAATCAGGCAGTTGTTGATGCAACCGGTGCTAAAGTTATTGCCCACGCTCAAGCGAATGATCAAATTCCAGGGATGGATATAGGACTTAAAGCCGGCGATATAGTTAAAGTTGGAAAATCACTAGAACTTGAAGCACTGGATACGCCAGGCCACACTATGAGCCATATTTGTTTACTGTCGCAAACAGATATTCCCGCCCTTTTTGCCGGTGACACAATGTTTAATGCAGGTGCTGGTAATTGCAAAGGTGGGGGCCATCCCGATGCACTATTTTCAACCTTTAGCGAACAACTTTCTCGATTACCAGACCACACCTTAATTTATCCCGGCCACGATTATATGGTCAATAACCTTGAATTTACGTTGGACCGAGAACCTGACAATGAAAAAGCAAAGGCGCTTCTATCAAGCTTAGAAGGTTATGATCCTGTTCAACCAATGGTAACCAGTCTCGGCCTGGAAAAAGAAGTAAACACTTTTTTTCGATTAAATAGTGAAAGCATTATTTCTCAACTAAGAAATAAATTTTCAGACTTACCAAACAAATTAGATGAAAAAACAATATTTATAAAACTACGCGAACTTAGAAATGACTGGTAAAACTCATTCTGCAGGCTGGTAAATTGTCTTAGTCCTTGCTAAACGTCCAGCAGCTAAGGCTGTTATAATTGTTAAACCCATAAATATTGCTGCACCATAATATATCCAGGTAATCTGGCCGGAATCCATAATTCCCCCAAAAATTAACGGGCCTATTATACCTGCAAAACCAAAACCAGAATTAACAAAACCAAAGGCCTTACCCACATTACCTTTAGGAGTAACTGTACGAACTAGAACATCTCTCGAAGGCATAACTATACCCATCATAAATCCTGCTACAGCCAGCGCGACGGCTGCAAATATAAAAGGTAAAGATTTTAGTGCTACAACACATATCATAATAATACCAATTAAGTAGCCAACTGTAGCAACCATATCGAGCCTAGTTACTTTATCTGCAATATATCCCCCAACCAAAATGCCTATCGAAATGGTTACCATATAAACAAATAAAACTTGGTTAGCCGTTGAAACGTCCGTCTCGTACATCACCGGTAAAGCCGAGGGTGAAAACTGTTGAATACCAGACCCAGCAAGGGCTACTGCTACATAAAAGAAAAATAATATTAAAATAGGCGGAAATTTTAAAAATTCCAATATACCCATAATTTTAGCTGGATTTCCTGACGGTGGTAGAACTTTCCCTAAATGAAATTCTTTTTTTTCACTAATCAACAAATCTTTATTGGATATCAAAACTAAAGTCATAATCAACCCCAAACATCCAACACAAATCAACGCTAAATGCCAATTCCAAAATACTCGAAACGCATCAACCATAATAGGTGCTGCGGCAAAGCCAGCAAATCCTGAAAATGCATGAAAAGCGTAAGCACGCCCCGACCTTTCTGGTGCTACGGAGGCTGTTAGAACAACATAATTTGCGGGATGAAATACACTATCCCCTAAACCAGCCATTAAAGCTAATCCTACCAAAATCCAGTAAATGGGGATCAATCCCATGAGAATAAAAGCTACCGATACTGTTAAAATACCACCAATCAAGATCCATCTTGGACCATATTTATCCGCGAACACTCCCATTGGATATTGACCAACAAAAGATCCAACAGCATATACTGAGACCATCACACCAAGTTGAGTAAAAGTAATGTTTAGATCTTCTTTAATTGTTAGAAATAAAGGGGGTAGAGTCAGTATGAAAAAATGCGAAAAAAAATGCGCCGCTGAAACTAAATTAATTACTTTACGCTCTTTATGCAATATGCTCACGTGGTTTTTCATAAATAGAATATTTCCAATTAGCTAGTAAGTTCTAAAATATCTAATCCTTTATCACGATCTAGCAAATATATAACGCCCCTATGGTCAACCTCAACATCATTACTTTGCGGCGCTGTATAACCGTTGCGTGGTTCGGGCATAAAATACCCTATTTCTTTTGGTTGTACTGGATTGGCAACGTCAAGAACACGAAGGCCACCAGCAAACCAAGTGCAGCAAACTATACTATTTTCTAGGTGATCTTGAAATTGGTGTGCTCCAAATCTAACACCCCCCTCTCGGGACCAAGGACAATCAGCCTCAGAGACATGAAAGGAACCTAATCCCTGTATATTTGTAAAATCCGTAACATCGAATGTCCATAGATTAGCCGGAGCCTGTCCATTGCCGGGTTGCCGACTATGCTCCTCATCAATAACAACGGCAACCCGAGCATTATTGATTAATTGTGGCACTGGTAAAATGGTGTGCGTTGGCTCCCTTACCATTGGATGATAATTATACTCAGCGACGGTATTTGGATTTTTTATATCTGATACATCAATCACGCGAAACCCAGCTTGCCAAACAGAGGCCCACATTTCATTTCCAACACGCAGAGC
Organism: uncultured Rhodospirillales bacterium; assembly: GCA_905614355.1. GTDB lineage: Bacteria > Pseudomonadota > Alphaproteobacteria > Rhodospirillales > UBA2165 > TMED23. Next base: position 11,765 of record CAJQSN010000026.1, read on the forward strand.
ATGGTGGAGGCGATGACTATAACCTGCCCAACTTGGCTTCTCGCCTCCTGCCAAATGTTGGCCCGGCATCCACCACCTAGAAATTTCTTTTGGATTTGTTGGATCCCAAAGATCGTAGATCACCAGGATATTACCAATATAACCTTCCATCTCAGTTGAAATATAAGCGTAGTTTTCATCCATATCAAAACGATGGGTTCCAAAACCATACGTACGGACATGAACAAGTTCTTTCGGACTCGATTTATTCGAAATATCCCAAACTTTAAAGCCTCCGTCTGTATAAAAATTCTCAGCCTGAGCGGCTATCATTTTTGGAATCATATCAGTCTTAACACCCAGAATTCGAGCAATTTCATGATCTGAAGTATTCTTACCTTCAGCTTTTAATATTTCTCGTATTTGAGAAATACGATTGCCCGCACGCAAAACATGACGATTATTTTGCTCAACATTGGTAATCATGAGGTTTCCTGCAACACGTACCTTATGAGTATGTGTTTGATTATCTGTAAGTTTACCCTGCCACACAATAATGGGTTTACTTGGATCGGCTACGTTCAGAATTGTCGTTCCATCGGTTGGTTTCATGTGGCCTATATAGGCATAATCGCCCTGAACTACGATTTGCCCACCGCCAATCAAATCAAGAGAGCTGATTTTTTTGATATTAAAAGCGATATCACCGCCCCTATAATCCTGGATAGACATTACCATTTTTACACCACATTTAAATTTCTTTATTAATGACAGATTACGCCGAAAGGGCCAGACTGCAAAGCTATCAATCATCAGGATGGATTAATTGTCTAATAACGTAGTTAAAATAATCAGCGCTGGGGCACCTAAATTAGGTGTAAGAAGATGTACTGAATTTTTTGAAAAAAACTCTGATATATCCGTTCGAATTATATTTGCGACTGCACCTGAAATAACCAAAGCCATACTTTCAGAAGAGTGTAGTTCGGACATTATTATAGCGCCTGATTTAATAGTTTCAAAATTTGAAAAATCTGGCCATGTGATTGAGTTATCTGGAACTTCCATTGGCTCTGTTAAGGTTGCTGTTGTCGTCAAACAGGGTGCAATAGAGCCAAGTATATCATCAAAAGAAGAACTCAAACGAGCAATCTTAACTAGTAAGAGAATTATATTCAACAAAGCGTCAAGTGGCCAGTATATTAGATCCATGATTGATAATATGGGTATAAGAAAGGAAATTTCTAATAATATTTTAATAACCAAAACAGGATCAGATGTGGTTGAGTACCTTGATCAAAGCTTATCAAATAATGAAATTGGCTTTAGCCAAGCGACAGAAATTCAACTTAAAATTAATGAAGGAATGAATGTAAGGCTCATTGGCACATTGCCTATAGAAATTGAACACGTTTCAAGTTACAAGTCTGCACTTTTGACAACCTCCGCAAACAAAAAGGCCGCACGGAATATGCTACATTTTATGTCCTCAAATGCGGCTAAGCGTATTTGTATAGCCTCAGGCCTCCTTTAACTTAGTCTAGTTAAAATTATACCTAACAGTCAGTCATTTGTGACAATGGTGACGTCTTTGTTTCGGCGTTTCTCAATTATATACGGAAGTGCCATAGATATTATTAGAAAGACCCACAAAGTATTGCCAATGGATGAAGAAAAAATAACCATTATATCACCTTCAGACATTCTTAAAGCACGAAGAAAATATGTTTCCATTAACGGTCCGAGAATAACACCTATTAGAATAGCAGCTACATGATAACCAGTTTTACGTGCGACATATCCAATTACACCAAATATCAAGGCTAAATTCATATCAAATAGATAAGCACGTGGGACAAATGAGCCAACAAGCGTGAAGGCGATGATAATCGGGGCCATATAGACTGTCGACACCACTGTAATATTGGACATGTAGCGCGCCAAAGGTAAAACCATAATAATCATCAGCGCATATGTCACCGCCATCGCCATAAAAGGACCAAAGGCTAATTCAGGACTTGTCATAAAAAGATCTGGTCCAACCGTCACACCATGAAATTGGAGAACGACTAGCATTATAGCGGCTGTTGCTCCACCGGGAATACCTATAACTAAAAGTGGAACTAGTGTGCCCGAAGTCACTCCGTTATTAGCTGATTCTGGAGCTATTAAACCCTCCACATGACCAGTACCATATAATTCCGGTGTCTTAGAGAAGGTCTTAGATTGCTGGTATGCGACAAAAGATGCGATTGCAGCGCCAGCACCTGGGACAACACCTATTATCAAACCGATGAGGCTATTCCATATTATATGCCACCACTTAGTACCAGCTATCCGCACTCCTTCAAAGGTTTTAGCCCAGCTTGACTTTTTCATTGTCGACAACCCGTTTTCCGAGACTATCGATCGGTTCTCAATTATCGCAAAAGCTTCAGAAACAGCAAACAAGCCTACCAAAGCAGGAATTAACGGAACTTTATCATAAAGCTCAAGGAACCCAAACGTACCGCGAGGCGTTTCATAAACAACATCGGTGCCAATAAATCCAATCATTAGGCCAAAAAAACCAGCAATTAAGCCCTTCAGTGTATCCTTAGCCGCTATAGTCGCTATGAGTGAAATACCGAAAAACATAATCACAATCATCTCGACCGAATGAAGATAATATGCAATCTGAGACAACCAAGGCAGCGAGAACAATGCAATAACAGTCGTTAACAGGCCTCCCGCAATTGAGGCTGTAAAAGACATAGCTAGAGCTTGCTGTCCCCTACCATTTTTAGTCATAGGGTATCCATCGAGCGGAGTCGCTGCTGCTCCTGCAGTCCCTGGAATATTAACCAAAATCGCTGGGATACCAGCGCCCATACGAGATGAAGCGTAGAGAGCTACCATAAACGTCAAACCAATTTCTGGATCCATTGCTAAGGTCATCGGCAATAAGATAATAATAGTATTTGCAGCACTAAAACCCGGTATTGCACCAACGACCAAGCCTAAGAAAATAGCTGGTAAAATTACCCACCACAAAGAAAACGTGCGGAAAAACATTTCGCCAAAAAAGGCAAAATCATATTCCATTTCCATACTAAAAAAATCCCTTCATGAATATTTCAAAGGGACCGGCTGGAAACCTTGTATCAAATGCAACTATAAATAATAAATATCCACCTAACGATAAAGTAGCAGAAAGAAAAATAATAAATCTTTTATTCTGAAAATTATTTAAAACCATCATTGCAATGGCTAAAAATAAAAACGTGGTAATCGTGAAACCTAAATGCGGTACGATAAATATAAAGGCAATAGTTATTCCCAAAATTATCAAACGTTTTGGCACAAGAGCTTTGGGTTTTATCAGATTTTCAAAATTTAATGAACCATGACCCATGTTTATTGATTTAACAGATCTAATAATAAATATAATAATAAACATGATTAGTAGAGCCCCAACAATAAACGCAGCCACCTGCGCTGTCCAAGGAGCATCTATGATCGTATAAAAATAGTAAATTGTGAAAAAAAAACCAATTATAGGTATTATTAATTCACTACCAATTGATCTAGATTCTGTATCTTGGATTTGGTTTTTTTTCACTAGATTAAAGACCATTTTTCTTTAATAAGAAATGGGCGATCCTCTAAAATGAGTGGATCGCCCAAAATTAATCATTTATATTTAATCCTTATGATTTTTTTCCCGAGAGAAGTTCCTTAAATTCCTTTCCAATTTGCGCAATACCTTTCGCATATACCGCCGCTTCTTCTGGACCCCGATAGCGAACATACTCCCAAGGTGCTTTTGTCTTCTGATACGCTTTTTTAAATTCTGGATCGGAAATTGTTTTCTTTAGCGTTTCCTCAAGTTTCCTAAAATTAGCACCATGATCACTAATTGCGGATGTTTTTATTCCATAGGCGCGAGCACCAGCAACGAGAGAAGGCATACTCATTTTAAAATGATCATTCAAGGTTGGTGCATTTTCTGTTTTTGATGGTAATGGGTTTTTATGAGACATCATTAATAAAATCTTGAAATTTTTTGATCTTTTAATAACACCTCCTGACGGTAATGCCCCTAGATCCATCTCACCCGTGGCCACACCAGCGTAGGTGTTTTTACCGCCTGATAATGGAATAGCATTAAGTTTAGCGCCAGCTTGACGAGCCAATGCCATGACCCCAAGGGTTGCTGGGTGTGCTAAACGACTAACACCTACATTAAGAGTTTTTTTCTTTGCTGCTGCAATGACGTCATCAATAGTTTTAAACTTACTCTTTCGGCTAACAAAAATAACACCAGGATCAGCATCAATTTGAGCAAAATATTTAAATTTATTTAAATCAAATGTTGGTGCTTTAACAACCCAATTGAGAACCTCTGGCCCCATATTGCCAAACAACAACTCGTGGCCATCATCTTTAGCAAGCCCCATATATTTTTCATAACCAACACGCCCAGCAGCTCCTGGAAAAAATGAATTTTCAAAATTAGTTTTAAGATACTTCTTCCAGACACTTGTTACAGCCCTATTTAAACGATCAGCGCCTCCACCTGCACGCGTTGGTATATAAATCTTAATATTCTGATCAGGAAAACCTTTAGCTAAAGCACTACTGAATGGAAGACCAAGTGCAGCTGCTGCTCCCACAACTGCGATGGATCCCTTAAGGATATCACGCCTATTGAGTTTTGGATCAAATTTGTTATCAAAGCCCATTTTTTTCTCCCTTATGTTTATTGTGTACTTATAATGTACGTTGAGATTACCCTAAAGACTATTATTGAAATCTACTAGAAAAAAATAATATTTTAATGCTATTTTTATCATTTTAACCTTTATAAATAGCCTTAGGCTGGACCAAAAAAGAATGTAAAATCTGATACGCCATTAAATAATTAATTTGTTGAAAACTCGCATGTGAAACACCTGCCATAACTTTGAATTGCTTATTAGAATTAGGCAGCAAGTTAAAAAATTTGAGCAAATCCTCCATCCCGGCGATGCCATCCCATTGGCCGCGCATGATTAAGGTTGGCATGGTTAATTTTTCAGGATTAACGAGAGGTAGATTCTCACACATATCAACGTAGGTACCGTTTGGCATTGAATTATCAAGCGCACAGATAGCCTCAGCAAACGCTTCGACAACTTTATCCTCAGCACAACCAGGATGATCTCGACTAAAGATCGAACGCACAAAGTCTAAATCAATCGGCCGCCGTCGGCTGGCTTTAAATTCAGGCAATTTCTTCCGCCGGTTTTCTAAGGTAGGGCTTCCTTCGCCAGTCCACACCATTGCATCCAAAACGAGATGTTCGATATCATCCGGATTACGCTCCGCGTATAATCCCGCGCGCAAAGCACCAGACGAAATGCCATACATATCAACCTTACTGACACCCTTAATTTCCTTAATATAATTGATCGCCACTTTTAGATCATCTGCCCCATTAGAAATATCAAAATGATTGTCACGACCCTTATCCGAACGACCATAGCCTTCCATATCAACACACCAAGTATCAAAACCTAGAAGGGCAAAATAATTCATCGCTGAGGAATAAGGGCGATCCTTTACCTGCAAATCGAATGTAGGCTGTGAAGCCATTGAAGAACCGTGTACAAATACAATCACAGGCTTTGCATCGTCCGAATTACTAATAAATTTCTCCCAAAGGAAAAGTTTGATATGCCCCTTATGAGCCCAGTGCTCCGCTCCAATCACATCCGATTCAGGACCTAAATTCTTATAAAACATTGATAATCCCCAGTTTATTCAATATTAACTTTGACAGCCTTTATACTATCCTCTTTTTTTCAACAACCAAATTAATTAGACATTAGGTTTGTTTAAAGCCCATCAACAACAGATTTAAAGAAGTCCTCAAATTCTGAAACGACAATATTATTATTAAATAATACACTATTAGAATCTTTGATTGCCCTCGATATTTCTGCACGAAACTCTACATCCATGCCAAGTTTCAACGCAATTTCAATATACTCTTCTCTGCTTTTCGCAATACATGAATGGATACCCATTGCCCTATACATACCGGCGGTCACTCTCCCCCGCATAAACTGGCCATCAAGAGTAACTATAGGTTTAGCAAGTGTAAAAGCCTCAAGAGACGTATTGCCTCCGCTAAAATGGGGCGTATCTAAAATAATATCTGCTACATTTTGGAGCATAATGAAATTCTCTGGTGTTTGACGAGGAATAATTCTGATCCTGGATTGTACGTCTCGAATATTTTTTTTCCAACGCCGCTGAACCTGCAAGGTCCAATCTCTAACCACCCCCTCGATGACCATAATCATAGCATTTTTATCAGCCCTCAATATTCTGCCAAAAATAAAATCTAGGTCTGGATGATGTTTAATTGCACTTTGGGGGCAGAGATATAAGGTCATAAATGATGGGCACCCAAAATCATTTTTTGTTTTAAAAATACTTGGCACGTCAATAGGATAGTAATAAGTAGGTAGAACATCTAATGTAGAAAGTTTTTCGCTATAATGATCTTCAGCTCCGTCAACCTCAATCAAATTACTAGATATAAAATAGTCCATATTTGGAATACCAGTGGTATCGGGATGCCCCCAGCTTACGCATTGCACAGGCGCCAAACGTGCAAATGCGAGAAAATAAGTTCTAATATCCATCCCAAGATCAGCATAGAATAAAATATCAAGTTTCTCTCCCGCTATGATATGCTGAGCTTCAAAGGTATCATCAGGAAAAACAACAACTTTATCAGCATCACCCTGAATACTGCGTGCGATTAAATCGTCATGTATACGGGGTGTTAAAACAATAACTTCAAATTTATCTTTCGAAATATTGTGGATTAATCCTTGCATTAATCGGCCAATTGAGTGGCGCCTAAAATACGCTGATAAAAAACCAATTTTTATTTTTTTATCTGGGCTTTTAACAGTATCACAATGGGGCGCAATAAAACCTAATGCCGGGCATGATTTTAATATTACTTGAGCAGTTTTTTCTTGTAGGATCCTATTTGATAAACCTTGATACGCTAGGAAGAAATTCGTTGCCGCAATTTCTAATGCTGGATCTAAAACAACTGAGTTAGTATCTAAGATTTCAGTTAATCCTTTTCCCAGTCTTTGGCGAACATTTTTTATATGGAGATGGTCGCGATAAACTACAGGCAAGGTAATCGCTTGTTTGATACGCAAACCCGAGTAGCATTGAATGCTTAACACTTGCTCATAGGTTTCAATAGCCCTAACATCTTCTCCTTGTCTGCGATAAGTATTAGCTAAATTAATAATTGCCTGGTCAGCCAATTGATTATTTCCAGAATTGACCACTGATGCTTTTTTGAAACATACGATAGCTTTTTCGAGTGAGCCGTTATCGAAATGTATATTACCCATATTTACTAGAGCATCTTGTCGTTCTGGAACAAGTGCCAACAGATGCTCATATGTACTTAACGCCGCTTCTGGATCCCCCATCTGCTTGTAAAGTTTAGCAAGATTATAATGGGCATCACCGAACGTTTCATCAATTTTTATAGAGTGTTCATAACATTCTTTTGCCTTATCAAACTCCCCTAAATCTTGAAGAATCACCCCCAAATTAACTCTAAATGGCGCCAGATCTGGGCGTAAATCTATAGCCCGCTGCAAATACTTAATAGCTTCTCCAGGTTCACCACTTTGAGCAAGCGCTGTTCCTAATAAATTGAGCGCATCTGAATGCTCAGGAACTTCCGTTAAAATTTCGACATATAGCTTTTGAGCTTCCGCAAACTGCCTAGCATGGTGATGTTTCTGTGCTCGGTAAAAAAGTATCTTAATGTGTTTTTTAGCGTTATTCATGAATTACTAGGCAAATTACCCGGTTGGGCAATTATATTAAACCTGCAAGTGGCGAAGAAGGGTCGGCATATTTTTTTCTCGGCATACGACCAGCTAAATAAGCTAAACGCCCAGCATCGACACCCGCTTTCATAGCCTGCGCCATTTTAATTGGATATTTAGCCTCAGCAATAGCCGTATTCATTAGAACTCCATCACAGCCAAGCTCCATAGCTATCGCGGCATCCGACGCTGTACCCACTCCAGCATCAACTAAAACCGGTACTGAAGATTGTTCTTTGATCAAACGGATAGTAACCGGATTTTGAATACCTAACCCAGACCCAATAGGTGCAGCCAATGGCATAATTGCATGACAACCCAAATCCTCTAAACGTTTAGCAATGATAGGATCATCGCTACAATAAACCATTACTTTAAAATCTTCTTTAAGAAGAATTTCTGCTGCCTCCAGTGTTTCTATCATTTTGGGATACAGCGTTTTTCCATCCCCTAAGACTTCAAGTTTGACTAAATCCCAGCCTCCGGCCTCTCGAGCGAGGCGTAATGTTCTAACCGCCTCATCAGCAGTAAAACAACCTGCTGTATTTGGTAAATATGTATATTTTTTAGGATCAACAAAATCTACTAACATAGGCTGACCAGGGTCTGTAATATTTACTCGACGAACGGCTACTGTGACAATTTCAGCTCCAGAGGCTTCAATAGCAGCCGCAGTTTCTTCAAAATCTCTATATTTTCCAGTCCCAACTAACAACCGAGAGCTAAACGTGCGGCCCGCGACTTCAAATGTATCTTCACGTTCTGTTTTTACTAAACCACTCTTCATTTTATCCTCTTGACTATCCGGGGCTCCGCCACCAATAAAATGTACGATCTCGAGCCTGTCCCCTTCTACTAGTGAAACATTGTTATATTGAGATTTTGGCACAATTTCCATGTTTCTTTCGACTGCTACTTTACGGCCATCGAGACCCAGAGTACCAATAAGTTGTTCCACCGTCTTTGATCCGTCCAGGCTTTGTTGTTCACCATTTACAATTACGTTCATTTATTTTCCATTATTTAAATATAGTATTAAATTATATTATGTGTCGCCTTTTCGATGCTTTCAACCAAATTTAACTTCCAGGTCGCCCATAATCAATAAATTAATGGGTTATTCATTCGCCTCGTGTAGATTTACCTGTAATATTATATCGTATTAAAAGCATGATGGTCTAGGATACCAAAGATGGTAAAATGCATATTAATTTTAAATGGTCCGAATCTTAATATGTTAGGAACCCGTGAGCCAGAACTTTACGGCGAGCAAACTCTCGACGACATTAAGAATATTTGTTACGATCGAGCGTCGAAACTTGGGCTAAAAATTGATTTTCGTCAAAGTAATGCAGAGAGTGAATTAATCCATTGGATACAAGAAGCCCCAAAGAATAATGCGGCGATTATATTAAACGCTGGAGCTTACACCCACACGTCTATCGCTATTTTAGATGCATTGCGTTTAACAGGCGTCCCGATCATTGAAGTGCATCTCTCAAATATTTTTCAGCGTGAAGAATACCGACACGTTTCCTTTGTTTCAAAAGCAGCCCATGGCGTTATTTGTGGTTTTGGTAGCAACGGTTATGAACTTGCATTAGATGCCACAGCCAAATTAATATCTTAGTTAAGATGTATAGAAGTGACCTGAAACACCAATTATCTATCCATCGGCTATGCTCAAAACAAATTTGAGGTTGCCATAATGATCGATTCAAACAATGTGCCCCAGGAACAAATTAATTTAACGCCAGAGATTATCTTGAGAGCCTATTCATTGGGTATATTCCCTATGGCAAAAAGCCGCCATGATAACGAGTTATTTTGGGTTGATCCCGAGTTACGTGGTATCATACCATTAACTGGCCTACATGTTTCAAAAAGCTTAAGGAAACAAGTGCTCAATAAACCCTTTGAAATACGTTATAACACCGATTTTAAAGGAATTATAACCGGGTGTGCTGGGCACGGAAAAGACCGGAAAGAGACCTGGATCAACAACGAGATCGTTACTCTCTATTCCCAGTTATTTGAACAAGGTTTTGTTCAAACGGTTGAATGCTGGCAAGATGACCTACTCGTCGGTGGTCTATACGGCATATCACTTAAAGGAGCATTCTTTGGCGAAAGCATGTTTTCACATAAATCAAATGCTAGTAAAATCGCTTTAATTCACTTAATCGCACGACTTAATGAAGATGGATTCACTTTGCTCGATACTCAATTTACTACAGATCATTTGATTAGCCTTGGAGCTATTGAAATCGCTCGTAGCGACTATCTCGATCAACTCAACAAGGCATTATTAATCAATGCAAAGTTTAATACTAATAGCTCTGATCTTTTACACCAAATTCATATTAATAGACTTTTGTATAAGGAAATTGAATAAAGTTTCATTGTTTTAAAATCCCAGGCGAACTATTCTCACAATCCAAAACCCAAACATCATAAACTGGATGCTCCATTGCAGCTAATGCTGGACTTGAGGCAAACATCCAACCGCGAAAAACACTCACTTTAAATTCATCAGGGCGTACTTCCCAAACATCAATAAACGCAGCACTTTCTGGGGTTTCTTCTGGCGGACGCTTGTCACATTTCCTAACAATAATCTCGAGTGTACCAAATTTTATTGTAGCACCTATAGATGCATTAAACTTAGAAACCCTAGCCGTAACTTTGTCCAAACCTTGCAATACAGCGATATCAAACTGGGCAGCTCGAGCAAAGTGTATATTCCCAACTAGCACAATGGCGATAGCCATCGTCAGGCCCAATAAATTTTTCATATAAGACCATTCATTTTAAAAGAAACATCCACGGACCCTCTTCAGAAAATATTTAGCCGCTTTTTTTCTCACTGGCAGCTAAAAGACATATTTTACAACCTAATCTTCAAATGATTTATAGTCTTCTGTATTATCTATAGAGCCATCATGCAGATTAGAACTTTCTGCTAACCCGGTTCGTATTATAAACTTTATCAATCTTAACCCCGCCTAGGCGCATATAGTCACCCTGCGACAGTCCATCTACCTGGGCTTTAGTATTTATCCTAGACTAATTTTACGGCCAACTATTTAAAGAGAAGCAGACCATCCGAAAAAACAAACTAATTTTTGTGATCAAACCAATCCAAATTTATCTAACTTCTTCTTTCATATAACCAACGCTCTTTTTATACTAATCAGGCACCCAAGCCTCATAATCGCCCGTAGCCTTTTTACGTTTGCCACCGTTGTACTCGTGCCCGACTGGTCGATAAGCATTAAGAGTTCCGGTTAAATTAGGCAGATGGGTTTGTTGCCAGGAGTAAGGCTGAGCTGCAGCCATAGTTAGTGGTTCTTTAACTGTGTGGTGAAGCCAGGCATGCCATTCAGCTGGAACTTTAGACGCCTCTGGAAGACCATTGTACATTACCCAACGACGCTCACGTTTGTTAAGCTTCATGCCTCTAGATCGATAATAATTATTACCGAAGAGATCTTTGCCGACCAGACGACCATTGAACAATGTATATAACCAAGTCCCCAAACTCATATTTTCTTTACTTTCATATAAAACCAACTAATTTTGTATCATTTCGTTACAGGCTATTTTTTTAGCACCCCACTCTCTTCATGAAACTAACTACCACCTAAGTCAACAAAAATGGTAAGATTTTAATACAAATCTATTCAAATACCCTTCAACTGGTTCTTGCTTTGTCTTGACCATACCGTTAAAAAAAAAAATGACAGAGAAAACAAGCCAAGCCGCCGAGCAATTATTTACAAGAGCACAACTTTGCGAAAAAAAAAGCGACTGGCAGTCCGCTATAACTTTCTATAGATCTGCTTTAAAGCTTAGACCAAATTACCTTGAAGCACATCACAATCTAGCGATTGCTCTTCGTTCCGATAAGCAGGTAGAAAGTTCTTTGATTTCCGCGCTATTAGCATCAAACATAGCGCCTAACCACCCCATAGTACAATTCTCACTTGGTGTTTCATTAGAGAAAATGGGGAAAATCACTGATGCTATTGGTGCATATCAAAAATCGATCGAACTACGCCCCGATTACGTTGCCGCATTGAGCAATTTAGGCCGATTATTAGAACTAAAGGGTAAAACGTTAGAGGCTATAAAGATTCTGGAACAAGCTCTAATTATTATGCCAGGCTCGATAGAAGCGATTATAAACCTTTCAAATAGTTATCTTTCCGCGGGAAAGCCAAAAGAGACAACATATCTTCTTCAATCATTAATTAAAGGCGATACAGAAGGCTCTGATACTTCACTATCTCTCGCCTTCAACAGCCTTGCGGTTGCCGCTCATATTCTAGGTAACAAAAATAAAGCTATTAGATATTTTAAAAAATCAATAAAAAAGATGCCGAATTTTGCTGAAGCGCATGAAAATTTAGCACAAACGCTACTTTTTCAAGGTAAGTATAAACAGGCTTGGGTTGAGTATGAATGGAGGTGGCTGAACCAGAGCAACCAACAATCTAAACAAAAATTTGGCGGGATTCCCTGGAACGGTGAAAAACTATCAAATAAGACACTTTTAGTTCGCGCCGAACAAGGGTTTGGCGATATTATTCAGTTTGTACGGTTTCTTCCAATGATTGTTATGGAGAAGGGAAGTTTGATATTAGCCTGCCACCACACACTAGTTGATTTGCTATCAACACTACCATCTGTTGACAGGGTCATAGACATAAATGAAAAACTACCACCCTATAATAGGCAGGTTGATCTACTTAGTCTGCCACGCATTTTAAATATAACAGAATCTAGTATTCCAAGTTCACCCTATTTAAGCTTTGATTCTAGCATTACAGTAGACGATACAAATAAAATAAAAATTGGGCTAACATGGGCGGGAACGGACCGACACCAATCTGATCCCTACCGCAACCGGTCATGTCCAGTAGCTACGTTTAAACCTTTATTGAATCTTTCTGAGATTAAACTATTTAGTCTTCAAACAGGACCAAGTAAGATTGACCTAATAGAGATAAATAAATTAAAATCAATTACAGACCTTAGCCATAACATACAATCATTCGAGGATACAGCGGCACTCATTTGCAGTCTCGACATAGTGATCACAGTCGATACTGCCGTTGCTCATTTAGCGGGTTCACTTGGAAAAAATGTATGGGTTCTGCTCGCAAAAAGCTCAGATTGGCGATGGAAGACCAAATCCGGAAGGAATCTATGGTATCCAACCGCTCGTATATTCAAACAGAAATCTCCCGGCGATTGGTCGGGACCAATAAACGACATAACTAAGGAATTAAAGAAAATGATTCCCCGAATTCGAAAACTTAAGGCCCACTAGCTCGATTTAAAAGGCACCTCATCGGCAAGGTGATATACTAATAAAACCTCATAACATATTGTTAACAATGCTTAAAATTAAAATAATGACAATTCAATGCCATATGCATCCACAAGGCATTGATTTATATGAATTTTATTTTGTTAAATCATTATATTGTATTTATTTTATGTAAAACAACAAGATATTGATATTTTTCCTTGCGCCAAAAATTAACCAGGTCTAGATTTAGCAATCCAATGGTCATAATAATACTAAATGCAGTGACCTTGGATCATGATAATATAAGCAGAACAGATAGAAGCCTGTTTAAAATTATTATAGTTTTTTATTTTAGACATGCCTCGGGGAACACATGCAAATACCACGTTATTTTACTACAAAAAATTCTAAGCCGTACCGTGGTATAGAATTCCGAAGAACAAACAGTGAGATTCGTAATCCAGACGGAACAATCGTATTTTCCCATAAAGATATAGAAGTGCCGGTCACGTGGTCACAAGTTGCATGCGATGTCCTGGCCCAAAAATATTTTAGGAAGGCAGGAATTCCAATTTTCTCTATAAAAATAGAAGAAAATGATGTGCCTTCGTGGTTATGGCGCAGTATTCCGGACAAAAAACAACTTGCCAAATTGCCAAAAGACGAACAATTTCGCAGCGAAAATTCTGCTCGGGAAGTATTTCACCGATTAGCTGGCACTTGGACGTATTGGGGATGGAAAGCTGGTTATTACGATAGTGAAGAGGATGCTCTAGCTTATTATGAAGAGATGTTACACATGCTTTGCAAGCAAATGTGCGCTCCAAACTCACCTCAATGGTTCAATACAGGTTTGCATTGGGCCTATGGGATAGATGGACCATCTCAAGGACATCACTATGTTGACTTTAAGTCCGGTAAACTAACCCGCTCCGAATCCTCTTATGAGCATCCTCAACCACACGCCTGCTTTATTCAAAGTATTAACGATGATCTAGTTAACAGTGGCGGTATTATGGATCTTTGGGTTCGCGAAGCCCGTCTCTTCAAATATGGCTCAGGCACTGGTACTAATTTTTCAAACCTGCGCGGTGCAAACGAACCATTATCTGGAGGCGGTAAATCATCAGGGGTAATGAGCTTTCTTAAAATTGGTGATCGTGCGGCTGGTGCAATTAAATCTGGAGGCACGACTAGACGAGCTGCAAAGATGGTTATACTAGATGCAGATCATCCGGACATCGAAAGCTTCATAAGCTGGAAAGTTAAGGAAGAACAGAAAGTTGCAGCATTAGTTGCTGGTTCGAGAGCTGCTCACGTAAACCTCAATGCTGTTCTGGCAGCTTGCCAAGAAGGTGATAATGAGACACGTTTTGATCCTCGTAAAAATAAATCTTTGAAGAAGGCAGTAATTTTAGCCCGTAAAGCCTTACTTCCCGAAAATTATATTCAAAGAACTATCGATTATGCCAAACAAGGCTTTACTGAGATGGAATTTGAATCCTATGATACTGATTGGGACTCTGAGGCCTATTTAACTGTAGCTGGACAAAACTCGAATAACACCGTTCGAGTAACAGATGAATTTTTACAAGCTGTTGAAGAAGGCGCGGACTGGAAACTGATACAACGAAAAGATGGTAAAACTGCTCAAACTATTAACGCACGTGATTTATGGGATAAGATAGGAGAAGCAGCATGGTCATGTGCTGATCCAGGGCTCCAATATGATACAACGATTAATGATTGGCACACTTGCCCTAATACGGACCGAATTTATGCATCGAACCCATGTTCGGAGTATATGTTTCTAGATAATACAGCATGCAACCTGGCATCTTTAAACTTAAAATCTTTTCAAGATAAAGACGGTGTTTTTGACGGAGAAGCGTTTTCATATGCCACGCGACTGTGGACTATAAATTTAGAAATAGCTGTTTTGATGGCACAATTCCCATCCCCTGAAATTGCCCAATTATCATACGAATATAGAACATTGGGCCTTGGGTTCGCCAATATCGGAGCTCTTCTAATGTCAATGGGTATTGCCTATGATAGCAAGGATGGACGCACATTATGCGCTGCAATCACAGCATTAATGACAGGAGTATCTTACAAAACATCCGCTGAAATGGCCTCCCAGCTGGGGCCGTTCCCTGGCTATAGCGCCAATGCAGAGCCAATGCTTCGGGTGATTCGTAATCATCGCAATGCATCTAGGGGCGAAACTAAAAAATACGAAGAACTTTCTATACTGCCAGTTCCGCTAAAAGATAGTGAACTGGTTGCCGCGCAAAGCTTGATAATAATGGCCCGCCAATCCTGGGATGAAGCTCTAGAACTGGGGGAACTGCATGGCTATCGAAATGCTCAGGTAACCGTTATAGCTCCGACGGGAACCATTGGCTTGGTGATGGATTGTGACACAACGGGAATTGAACCCGACTTTGCTTTAGTAAAGTTTAAAAAACTTGCAGGCGGTGGATATTTCAAAATTATCAATCAAACCGTGCCTGTAGCTTTAAAAAGGCTTGGTTATAAAAAAGGACAGGTCGACAAGATTATTCAATACGCTGTTGGGCATGGAACCTTGAATGGATCTCCGGCTATCAGCCATGGAGTATTGCAGGAAAAAGGTTTCACTAATGAAGTCCTAACGCTGTTAGAAAAGGCTCTTGGAGATGCATTTGATATAAAATTTGTGTTCAATAAATGGGTACTGGGTGCCGATTTTTGTACTCGATCGCTTGGGTTTAGCCAAGAGCAACTTGATGACATATCGTTTGATATGCTGACAGAACTGGGATTTTCCAGTGAAGAAATCGCGCTGGCTAATAATTTTGTTTGTGGGACTATGACATTAGAGGGCGCGCCTGGACTAGAAAATGCGCATCTTGCGGTCTTCGACTGTGCTAACCCCTGTGGGCGGATCGGTAAACGCTATTTATCTGTAGAGAGCCACATTAGAATGTTAGCTGCATCTCAGCCATTTATTTCAGGAAGTATTTCTAAAACAATAAACATGTCAAATTCAGCTACAATTGAAGATTGCAAAGACGCATATATGCTATCTTGGAAGCTTGGATTGAAGGCCAACGCATTATACAGAGATGGGTCAAAACTCTCTCAACCATTAAACACGCAGTACCTTGAAGATGATAGTTTAACGGAAGAATTCTCAGAACAGCCTGCTACAATTAAAGCTGAAAAAATAGCAGAACGGGTTGTTAAACAATATATGGCCAAACGCCTTCGCTTACCTGATCGGCGCAAAGGCTATACACAAAAAGCAACAGTTGGTGGTCATAAAGTATATCTACGGACTGGTGAGTATGAGGATGGTCGTGTTGGTGAAATTTTTATCGACATGCATAAAGAGGGTGCTGCCTTTAGAAGCCTTATGAATAACTTTGCAATCGCGGTTTCAATTGCGTTGCAATATGGCGTGCCTATGGAGGAATTTGTTGAAGCCTTCACGTTTACGCGATTTGAACCATCAGGTATGGTTGAAGGTAATGATTCAATCAAGATGTCAACTTCAATTTTAGATTATTTGTTTCGCGAATTAGCAGTTTCTTACCTTGGACGTAACGATCTTGCGCATGTTCAACCTGATGACCTTATGCCAGATAGCATCGGTAGGGGGGAAGGAGACGAAGGCGTATTAAGCTCGGCGACAAAAGAAGTTATGGATCGCCTAACTAGCCAGGGCTTTATCCGTTCAAGCTCAGTTGCGGCAAACGTTAAGACTGGCCCGAATAATGGCATAAAGGGAGCTTTTCAAAAAGAAAAAATGCAGGTCATAATTGATAATGATCTGGCTATAAAAGAACTAAATCCGAGTACAGATCAAAAAAAATCTGCCACTACCAGGGCTACTGTGCAAACCGACAGAGTAAACGAAGCACGTATGAAGGGATATGAAGGGGATGCTTGCGGTGATTGTGGCAATTTCACCCTTGTCAGGAATGGTACCTGTCTGAAATGTAATACATGCGGGGCAACCAGTGGATGCTCATAAAAATCTTAAAATCACGACAGTTAAAAAATATTTTTTAAATAGTAGCTATTTGTTAATAGAAATAAGTCATAAAGGACATCTAAGTTTTATGAGTTGACTAAATAATTCATGGAATTAATGCTTTCCAAAAAAAATTAATACCGGAAAGTTTTGAGTTCCTCCCTGGTGAACTTGGGGTGCGGACGGTGCGGGCCTGCCAGCCATTACTATACCGATTGCACCCCATTTTTTTACGTTACTCTAGCTGTCTGCAAACAAGATCCCCATCAGGGCTAAAACCTGCGTTTATTTTATAATTAACTTTAAAATGGTAATGTCCAAAAATAAATGCCCCCAAAAATGCTAAAGCATTTACTCTCCCGATTTGCATGCTACTCTATTTTTTAGTTATCTATACAATTGAGGAACAAACAATGGCTAACAAAATAACTGCGCGCCTCCAGGAACTTGAGATAGAACTGCCCCAGGCTGCCGCACCGGTCGCAAACTATGTTCCCTACGTCATAACAGGTAACCTTGTTTTTGTGTCCGGACAAATTCCATTTTTTAACGGAGAAATACAGTATATTGGTAAATTAGGAGAGAACATCTCCATAGTAGATGCTCAGAAAGCATCACGGCTATGCGGAATAAATCTAATTGCACAATTAAGAAATGCCTGCGATGGTGACCTTGATCGCGTGATCCAAGTTGTTAAGCTAAATGGTTTTGTTAATGGAACACCGGACTTTACTGATCAAGCCCTCGTCATTAATGGTACGTCTGATCTCATGTATGAAGTCTTTCAGGAGAACGGTAAGCACGCTCGGGCTGCCGTTGGGTGCATTGCTTT
>CAJQSN010000027.1 GCA_905614355.1 uncultured Rhodospirillales bacterium
CACAGAGCAAAATATATAAAACAATATTAAACAATTGCTTTTCACTCTTGGTGAAATAAGTTTAAGTGCCTCTGATAATCTAATCGAGAAAAAATAGGAATCGCGGATAATGGGAGATGTTGCATGAGTAAATGGAAAGGCATATCTGAAGATGATTTTAAGGCAGGTATGCGAGAACTAGCTGCTGCAGTAAATATTATCACAACTATCCATGATGGAAAGAAAGAAGGATTAACGGCAACCGCTGCTTGCTCTGTTTCTGCAGAGCCCCCACAATTGCTAATTTGTGTAAATACCCAAGCAGCAGGGCACGATTTAATAAAAACAGCAAAAAAATTTGCCCTTAATGTTTTAAGGCGTGATCAAGAAAATATTGCCACTTGTTTTGCAGGTATGGATGGAACAGACCGAGCCGAACGTTTTGCATTAGGCACATGGTCTGAGATTATTACAGGGGCTCCGTGTCTTGACGGGGCTTTAGTCAATTTTGATTGTAAAGTTATCCAGCATATACCCGCAGGCACCCATTCTATTTTCATAGGTGGTATCATTGGCAGCAGGACTGAACCCAAGGATGTCCCTCCCTTGATTTATAGCAAAGGAAATTTTACAGGCGTAATTAATCATGGCAACGCCTAAAACTTCTTCATTAAATCCATAATCTAAAGACTGGTACTAAGTTATTTGGGTGGATATGGCATAATAACTAAAATTGTAGCAATTTCATTAGTGTTATTAATTATAGAACGACCTTCGTCTGGTTCTAAATAAATTGAATCTAGATTACTCAACGTGACCTCATCATCATCAGTTTTAATAGTGATTTCTCCGCCCACACAAACATAGCATTTTTCTAATGGGGTTGCTGTATGAGTAGTTCCACCACCCGGCAAAAAATATGAGAGCCCAACCCAAAAATTTTTAACGTCACTGGCGTCATGGCCTTGAAGACGAAAACCTTTCATATCAAAGTGACCACCGGCTTCATACGGCATGACATCGCTTAAACGATTAACTTTCATCTTATACCCCAACATTTCAATTAATTAATCAAAGAACACTATCGATGTTTTTTTTCACCGTCAACGATACAAATGGGCGAGAGGATTGGATAAGAATATTGTTTAAGAACCTTAGTCCAAGTTGAATGTTGACCCTAAATGCACGTTTGTTATTTGGAAATTTTTAGTATAAATCTCGCAATATGGGATTATCATTGAAAGTTTAAACTAAAGATTAATAAAAATTAAGTTGAGAACTGCTGCTGTAAGTGCAACATTCTTCATCGTATAATTCATAGGAGAAAACAATTATGGGCTCTTTGAAGTTCGCAGTAATTTTATTTGGCTTACGCCTCCTTTTCTTACTGCAAGCTCTGCGTTATCAAGCTTTTAGGGATCGTTTAAAAGAGAAAAACTTTACAGCTCAAATAAAAACTAAAGACAATTCAATTGGACGGTGGTTTACTTTTAAAGATGGTAAAATTTCATCGGGCAGCGGCATTAAAATCGATGCGGATATTATTTTAACTTTTAAAACTCCCGAAATTGCTGCACGCCTTCTAATGCCGCCGATTAATCAACTAGAGCAGATAAATGCTATGAAGGACTTTCTAATAAGCCTAGAGGGTCCCGATAACCTTGCCTTGTGGTTTACCCAAACTGTCATGCAAACTCAGACTATTGGCTGGAAATATGGTGTAGATATGGGCGACGGTATGACCCGTTTTACTAATATGACCAATGGTGGTCCCGTTTTTCTATATGTCAAAGATAACAAACTAATCCGTATAACACCTATTGATTTTGATGATAGCGATCCAGACACCTATACAATTAAGGCTCGTGGAAAAACATTCAAACCCCCACGTAAGACAACCCTTGCGCCACACGGTATGAATTGGAAAAGTATGCTCAATTCGCCAGACCGCTTGCTCTACCCAATGAAGCGCGTCGACTTTGACCCTGCGGGCGAGCGCAACCAACAAAACCGTGGCTCCTCTGGCTATGAGCGTATCAGCTGGGATGAAGCACTGGATATTGTGGCAGGGGAGATCAAGCGAATAAAAAAAGAGCACGGTCCGGGTGCTATTGCAAACTCTCACGGCTCTCATCACACCTGGGGTAATGTAGGGTACTATTTAAGTGCCGACTTTAAATTTATAAATGCAGTAGGCATGACGCGCGTATTGCATAACCCAGACAGTTGGGAAGGCTGGTACTGGGGTGCCGCCCATCACTGGGGGGGGTCCCTACGAGTTGGTCAATCTGAGACTTACGGCACGGTTGAGGATTTACTCAAAGAGGCTGAAATGGTTGTCTTTTGGTCCAGCAATCCTGAAGGAACTAGTGGGGCATACGGATCTCTAGAAGGCACCGTGCGCCGCAAATGGTTAAAAGAACTCGATATCGATATTGTTCACGTGGATCCTTACTATAACGACACGGCACAATTTCTTGGGGGTAAGTGGCTAGCCCCAAAACCAACCTCGTCGCCGGCATTATCCATGGCAATCGCGAATGTTTGGATTGAAGAAAACCTCTATGACAAAGATTTTGTTGAGAAGCGAACGACAGGTTTTAATAAATGGAAAGCCTATATAATGGGTGAGGATGATGGGGTGCCTAAAACACCTGAATGGGCTGCTGCAGAAACCAACCTCAAGGCCAAAGATATCCGAGCGCTGGCTAGAAAGTGGGGCAACCGCAAAGTATACTTGGCCGCTGGAGGCTGGGGTAATGGTCACGGCGGTGCCTGCCGAAATGCCACAGGCATTCAATGGGCGCGTTCACTTGTATGTTTAATGGCAATGCAAGGCATAGGAAAACCCGGTGTCAATATGGGTAATCTGCAATGGGGAACGCCGGTTAATACTAATTTTTATTTTCCAGGGTATGCGGAAGGGGGCATGTCAGGAGACCTACATCATACGGCAATGTCAGTCGAACTTTACCAAAGGATGCCTCAACTACCCAGCCTCAATACTGTAGAACAAGCGATCCCGAGATTATGGTTGCCAGAGGCCATTATGGAAGGAAAGGCTGAAGGGTATGCTTGGGACGGTAAAAGCATTGAGGCACAATTTAGCAAAGTCTCTTATCCAAAACCTGGGTATTCACCCGTTAAGATGCTTTATAAAATAGGAGGCTCTATTTTTGGGACAATGGCAGACACCAACCGCCACGTAAAAATGTATCGCTCACCCAATCTGGAATTTTGCGTTAGCCAGGCAATGTACAATGAGGGTGAAACTAAATTCGCAGATCTTATTTTACCCGCTTGTACCAATTTTGAACGTCCAGACATAAGTGAATGGGCCGCTCTGGGAGGATATGCCCATCATGGCCAGACGCAACTCAACAACCGCGTTGCGATTTTTCAGCATCAAGCCATCAAGCCGATGGGTGAGTCAAAATCTGATTATACAATTTTTTCTATGATCTGCGAACGCCTAGGACTTAGTGCATATTTCACTGAGGGTATATCAGAGCTCGACTGGGCAAAGCGTATATTTGATGCATCTGATTTGCCCCAAATTATATCGTGGAAAAAATTCATAAAAAAAGGCTACGTAGTGATACCGCCTGAAAAAGAAGAACTCCGCGACCCACTCTCTTGGAACTGGTATTATGAGGGGCGCAAAAAAGATGTACCAGAGCCAATGCCGCTCCCCTCGGATTATAAAGATGGGTACTTAGAAGGCATCCAAACCCAATCTGGTAAAATAGAGTTCGAAGCACAAAGCCTAAAACGATTTGATGCTGACGATCCCGAAAGACCGCCGGTAGTTAAATACACTCGTCCTTTTGAACCAGAACATGAAGCAAAATACCCGCTTCGGATGCTCACACCACACCCCCGTTTCTCTTTCCACACGCAAGGTGATGGAAAAGATAGTTATATTAATAATATTAAAGACCATAGAGTTGAAGTTGATGGCTATTACTACTGGATTATTAGAATTAATGCCAAGGATGCAAAAGAACGAAATATAAAAATGCATGACTTGGTTAAAGTCCACAACGATCAAGGTGGCGTTGTTTGTGCTGCCTTAGTTACTGAGCGATTACCCCAAGGCTCAGCGCACGGGTATGAATCTTGCGCCACTTATGATCCACTTGGCGAGCCAGGAAACTCTGTTGACCGTGGAGGTATTTTAAATCTATTGACGCCGAAGAAGTCCCAAATAAAGAAGGGGCACTCTATGGGAAGCTCGACGGCTTTAGTTGAGATTGAGTTATGGGATGGCAAAGCAGAACACAATGTGGCACCTGCGATAGCTGCAGAATAGATAATAGATAATAACAAAGAGAGAGAATAAGACTATGTCTAAATGGAACCTTATCATAGATATTGAGAACTGTACGAATTGCAATATGTGTGTACTCGCTTGCCAAGATGAACACGTCGACAATTCTTTCCCTGGTTATGCCGAAGAGATGCCAAAGCACGGTGCTCGTTGGATTGAAATAATGCGAAAAGAACGGGGTCAGGCCCCAATGATAGATGTCGCTTACATGCCAGTAATGTGTCAGCATTGCGATGATGCCCCGTGCATTAAAGCCGCGGAAAACTCCGCTATTAAAAAACGTGCGGACGGCATCGTAATAATTGATCCTATTAAGGCTAAAGGTCAAAAACATATAGTTGAAAGCTGTCCATATAACGCTATTTGGTGGAATGAGAAACTGCAACTTCCGCAGATTTGGATATTCGATGCCCATTTACTCGACGATGGCTGGAAGCAACCACGAGCCGCGTCGGTTTGTGCCACAGAGGCTATTGTTGCCAAAAAAGTTACTGACGCGGAGATGACAAAAATAATTGAATCTGAAAATCTAGAAGTTCTTCATCCTGAGTATGGCACAAAACCAAGGGTTTATTATAAGAACCTACAACGTTATAATAAATGTTTTGTTGGTGGTAGTGTGGCTGCTATAAATGACGGTACCACTGATTGCGTTAAAGGGGCCACCGTCAAACTCAGTCAAAATTCTACCATGATTGCTGAAGATACGACTGATGCTTTTGGTGATTTTAAGTTTGATAAGCTAGATGAAAAAAGTGGAATTTATACAATTGAAGTTTCAGCAGAAGGGTATTCTTCAAAATCCATTGAGGTAGATTTAGACACAAGCATCACAATAGAGGATATTTATTTGTAAGAATATATCCGTCCAACATATCACATAATTGCAGTCTCCAATTATGGATAAATTAGTAATTAATTCAAATCTAGACCAATGGAGTTATCAGTTATAATTATTAAAATAACCTAGTATTTAATAAAAAAATAATATCATGTATATTTAGAGAAAATAAAACGAGGTGAAATATGACAGTGAATATTGTGACAAATATAATTCTGCCACTAGCATTAGCTTTCATCATGTTTTCTCTTGGCCTTGGATTAACCTCAAAAGATTTTGCCCGTGTCATTCTTCAGCCCAAAGATTTTATCGCAGGGATCCTTTCACAAGTGATTTTATTGCCGGTAGTTGGCTTTTTTCTGGCATCAAGCTTTATAGTATCACCTGAAATTGCACTTGGTGTAATGATCATAGCCGCAGCACCTGGCGGTGTTACTTCCAATATTCTTACATCTTTTGGTCGTGGCGATGTTGCGTTATCCATCTCTCTTACCGCCGTGGTTAGCCTATTGAGTGTAATTACGATACCGTTAATAGTTGGTTTGTCTTATGCACATTTTTTTGGGCAAGCCGTTAATGCTGATATATCAATTACACGGATTTCTATTAGTATATTCGCGATCGTCACAGTACCTGTCCTTATTGGTTTATGTGTCCGACATTTTGCTACAAAATTTGCTGAACGCTTTGCTGAAGTGAGCAAGAAAATTTCTGCCGGGCTTTTTACTCTTGTTCTGCTGGGCGCTATATTCCAAGAACGTAATAATATTGCTGAACATTACGCTGATACAGGACTGATCACATTTACTCTTAACATCATAATGATTGCTTTGGCTTGGCTCATAGCTTCAACACTGGGCTCAGGAACTAAGCAAAAAATTGCTATTTCAATAGAATGCGGACTACAAAATGGAACCGTGGCGATTGCCGTTGCAACATTATTATTCAATGGCGGACCAACTGTAATTCCAGCTGCAACTTATAGCTTAACAATGTTTTTTACTGCGCTAATATTCATATATATTTTACGCCGTAAATATCGAACTACAGCATAATAAAGGCCGATTTAATTATAAAAATCAAATCAGCCTTTTAAAGATAGTTTCTATTCTTATTTATTTTTTTCTTATGTCACGAAATGCTGCATTAACTTCTTTCGTGTGATGCCGTGCAGCAACTTCTTTACCAGAAAGTATTTCATCATAGAAAAATTGCGGCAATTCATCATCCTCTTCTGTAAATCCAGCATCTTTGTTGAATTGCCATTCCATAGCAAGAGCTTCTCGTCCAAGCTCTTTCATAAAACCTTCTGAAAGATCAGTACCATGGGCATTATTCAACGCATCTGCTATAAATTCTTGCTGGACGTTAGTCACTGAACGGCCAAACAAACAAAGGCCAAGAGAATCTGCCGCGGCACAGTCTTCTTGTATATCCAGACTTGCTGCAACCAGTTCTTCGGTGGTTTTATCTTTACACTGAAATGTTGGAATATTACCTGCAGTATGATCAGCACCTTGGGCTGTCACCATCATTGAAATCCCAGTCACTTCAATCTCTCGAGGGTCATAGGCACTTATACCCTGCTTCTTAATTACCGGAATACGTGCTACATTATAGTGCTCTCCAACACGAGCTGTTCCTTGTGCGTAAAGCCGCCCTTTTTCAGTACCATCTCTTATATCTTCCAACACTTGAGCCATAAATTCGAAATCACCAAATTCACCTTCCCCTGCATCCATCAACACACCAATAGTCGCGCCCATTTCAATTGTATCTATCCCAAGATCATTTGCGACATCATTTAAGCGAGCTACATCGTCTGGATCGGTTAAACCGCAGTTGCTGCCAACGAGCCCAAGTGTCTCATATTCAAGTGGCGAGCAGATTTCCTCCCCTTCTTTATCCACATAAATATTACTGCACTTAATCATACACCCAGGCATACAGGCGTGGGTTGTTTCACCGCCACGTTCAAGGTTTTGCTTCCGTATGAATTGACCACCTAGCTTAAAGGGGCCTTCATCTGCTTCGACGATTGTACCAGCGCTGAAATTGCGTGTTGGTAAACCACCAATTTTATTGGTGAAATCGCCAACCATGGCTGTTCCTAACTTCCGAAAGTTGTCAATGGCTGGATCAACATCAAGCATTTTAGTGTACTCTTTTACAGAGCCCATATATTTTTTTCGGTCGCTAAATTCTGGCATTTTGTTGCGTTCCACGACAATAGCCTTAACTTTTTTAGATCCCATAACTGCACCGACCCCTCCCCGGGCAGCAATTCGGGTCGGCCGTTTTTCTGGATCCGTAAATGAAATACCCGCCATCAAACCACCATATTCGCCAACAGGGCTGCAGATGCCTAGACTTACTTTATCTCCATATTTTTCATGCAACATCTTAGCAACCTCAAAATTACCTTTACCAAGATAAGGAGATGCATCCTGAAAGGTTATTTCACCTTCCTTAGGTATGTGAATCACTACCCATTCATCAGAAATTCCATGAAGCGTAAAACCAGCCATACCCAGTTGGCCAAGAGCAAAAGCAAATGTACCGCCAGAATTAGCCTCTTTAATCCCGCCAGTTAAAGGGCTTTTACATCCCACGCTAAGACGGTTCGCATTAGAAAAGTTGGAGCCGGCGAATGGTCCCGCAGAAAATATTAAAGGATTATCGGGACCCAATGGATCTGCCGTCGCAGCGCCCTGTTCCAACAACGTTTTAGCAATAAAATGTCGTCCAACTCTAACAGCACCTAAACCGTCTAACTCTTCAGTTCTAATCGATTGATCGCTCAGATTTATGTCCAAGTATTTTCGCATATCATTTCATCCTAATATTAAATAATTATTGTAATAGCAGATCCTTATTTTAGAATACGGGCAACGTCAATATACTTAACAGATAAAGCATAAGAGCTCCATCGTCTCTCAACAAACACTGTGAATCAAGGCCAATTTTTTATATATCACTTGCGAAGATTTTAATAATTCACTGCATTGTTTCTTTTTGATTTATCTCACCCAAAACGGGAGGTGGTGTCGCACTTGCCTGATGGTGCATGATACGCCACACGTCCTCTTCACGAACAAAAACATTTGTGGCGACCAAGGTTGCTATTTTAAATACTTCATAACAAATAACAACAGCCATATCCTGAAAAATATTAGCTTTAGCCCCTTCAATAGTAAAACTTGGGCCATCGTAATTAATTAGAATATTATTCCAGCTTTCAATTACAACATCGCGGCCCAAAAGGTAATTCCAGCCTGGATGAATACAACTAATGGTCGGGACCTTTGCCCATAGATCACCCATAGCCTTTATATCATGGTTCATAAATGCAACATAAAATGCATCATTAGCAAATAAAACAGCAGTTTGGTCAGACATAAGCTAGGCTAACTTAAAAAACATGTGATCATTAGGATAAACTGAGTTATTATATAGTACCAGGCCTAATAATTATAGCATAAAAGTCTATAGGTTAAGTTTAGAATTATGCTGCGGAATGGTTTCTGATCTCATTGCGGAATATTTGATCGCGTTCACTTTTCGTCAATTTTGTCTCAAAGGCATCAACGCCTTCCTTCCAGTAAATTTTTGATGCTCGACGAGCCACCCGAGTACGCAATAATTTTTCTGCTTTGGCCATATTTCTATCTGTAACTCTGCTAAGTCTCGCGGCACCAAATGAATTATAAATTTCAAGGGCCCTCCCAAAAGACTCGGCAGCACCCTCTAAATGCTCGGAGTCTCTACTCAAGCGACCGAGTAGAAATAAAGCTGATCCCAAATTATTTTGTGTAGCGGCCCATAACATTGGGGTTTCAAGCCGATTGCGCACTTGCAGTGCCTCTTGGCATGTTAAAACAGCCCTTTCTAGTATTTTGGGGTTTCGAGATAAATCGCCCCACACTTGTAGCACTTGACCGAGATTATGTTTTAAATCACTCCATCTTAACGGGCTTCCAATTTTTGAAAATACGCGAAGAGCTGACTGATATGCCACGACCGATTCTTTTAATAATTCAGTTGCCCCATTTAACGAATCCAAGCGGTAGAGCGCACTCCCAATTCGGGTTTGAATACTTCCCCATTCCCATGGAAAATCACCTAGCGTATAAACTTCAAGAATTTCTCTAAGGATATCAATCGTCTTTTGTAAAACCTCTGGATCGTTAGCCCTCTCACCTAAACCTTGCCTAATGCGACAAAGATGTAATTGCACATTCGCCCACGCAATGGGGTCAGTATCCTTAGATGTTATATCAATAACTTCCTGATAGGCATCAGCAGCTTTCGTAAGCCAATTTGAATCGCTCATATGGTAGCCAATTAGTGCAGTCACGTTGCCATAACACACCTGAATAGTATTTTGATCCTGTAACATGAGCTCGTGGGGAAGCTCTTGTCTAGTTTGCTGAGCTGATTCTAATGCCGGTAATAGGAGTGGTTTGATTAAAGACCGTTGCGTCTCGGTTCTAGGCGTAATAGCGGCGACAGAAACAGCATAAAGAAGCTTACTAAATTCTGGTCCAAAATTAGTTGGAATGGCAAGACGGTCCGATATTAAAAATCTCCCTGGATGGTCCGCGTCACCAGCCTGGGTAATAAAACGTAAATGAATAACCGTCCCTACCTCATTCACATCACCCCAAATCAATAAATCTGCTTTATCTTTAGCTAACCACTGCCGCCCAATCGTTAACGCAGATTGCAAAAAAGCAGCGGACCTGTAGCCAGTATTTTCAATGGGAAGGCTCTCGTTATATGCCTTAACATGCAACTCGGGACGATTGGATAAAGAACGCACCAGAAAATTTGTTTGGGTGCCATCTTTGTCCCCTGCTAAACGAGCCACTCTAAATTCGAGCAAACGTCGCTTACCAGGCGATTTAATGAATAAACTTCTAATAGAATCCCATAATGATGCCTGCCCCCCAGCTAGTTTTCTGGGCCCAACAGACAGGGTCGCAAGTTTTGATGCATGATTTGGCGAGTTTAATGAACTTGAATGAAGAGTCATTTCGTTAGAGTTACGCAGTCGTTCTGCTAGATTACCAATAACGGAGAGAGCTACGTCAGGCTGCTCTTTAATAGATGTGAGAAATCCCTCGTGTTCAATGACATCTAAAGTTACCAAACCTACCGCACGGGCAGTCGTACTTCGGGCCGAATTATCAAAAATACCCATTTCACCAATAATGGCACCCGCAGACAGCAACTCTAACCGAACAAAACCACCATCCTGCCCCACAGGCGCATTTTTTAAAAGCTCCACTTGACCTGATGAAATCATAAAGGCGGATGAACTGACGCCGCCTTCGCGAAAAATTATATCGCCATCAGCATATTTCTTCTCATTATTTTGCATTAATAAACACCTAATCGGAGTTCCATAATGTTAATTATGCAAATATGCTGCCAGTTATACCAGAACCACATCTGAAATAGTAACAGATGTAACCCACTGATAATATTATTAAAATCTATATAAAATTAATTTCAATACCTTTCTCATTAGGCGCTTTAAGCCATACAGGCTCAAGGTAGGTACATTTTACCGAGTTAATTTAGATTAGAAACTCGTGACAATGACTGGACCTAAGCAGGCCATGCTGAACTATATCAAATCAACGCGTCAGGAGGGGTGTAGCAGTCACTAGCCGCGCTAGGGAAAATCGTTAATTCAGGCTCGAAGCGGCAGACTGCGACTGTCCCTGTCCTGTAACTGTAAATGTATAAGCGGCTGTTAGTGATGGCTCTGCTAAACGTCCGCTATTAGGGGTAATACAGACCTAAAAATATCATTTAAAGAAAACCCAAGCCACGAAGCCCAAAATTTTATTTAAGGAATCGAAAAATACTATTATTATAATCATTAGAACGGAAAGGTGCTCCGAATTCCTTTCTTTTATTCTAACAGTAGAATTAATACACCACCAAAAATAAGTACAGCACCCCCAATTTCGACTTTTGTTATGCGCTCGCGAAATATTAAAACTGACGTTAAAAACGTAAATATTAATTCCACTTGACCAAGTGCCCTAACATAGGCCGCATTTTGCAAAGTCATGGCAGTGAACCAACCAACACTGCCTAACATGCTTGCAATACCAACCACCGCCGCTTTCCTCCGGCTTTCCCAGACTTTAAAGAGCTCACCCTTTTCAAAGTACGCAAGATAAAAAGACATCAGTGTTGTTTGGATTAGAAGTGCTACCAAAAGAGTTGAAGCAGCTGGTAATAATGCGTCCTCCCCATTCAAAGATAATGCAGCACCTCTATATAAAACTGACGATAAGCCTAATAAACCTGCGGAAGCCAGACCGTAAAGCGCAGCATGCTGCATCCAAGAAAATAAAATATCCCTAAGCCCAGAAAAAGATTTGGTGATAGATAACAAAAAAACACCAAAAAGGCTCACAATGATTGCAATCAACACCTGGCCAGAAACATTCTCTCCCAGAATAATTATAGTGAAAAATGCAGTCTGTAGCGTTTCGGTTTTTGAATATGCCGTTCCGACAGCAAATCCTCGCAAAGAGAAAGAACGCAATAATGCCACCATAGCCAGAACTTGTGCAATGCCACCAACGAATACGTAGGACCAGAAAACCCAACTCCAATTCAGTTGAATATTCGATAGATAATATAAAACTAGCCAATAAATGAGTGCTAAAGGTAATCCAAAAGCAAACCGCGTGTATGCCGCACCTGCCGTTGACAGAACTGAATTAAGTGATTTTTGCAACCCATTGCGTACATTTTGCGAAAAGGCGGCAACAACTGTAAAAATTATCCAAGCTTCCATTAAATTGAATAAAATACCCATTATTAGTGGAGATAATAGTTAATAAATTTATAGAAGGTGCCGATGCAATGCCATTCCCAAATGAATAAACCCGTATGCAAGCAGACCAAATAAGATAGCTAAAAATAAAACTTTAAAATGTAATTTTAATTTGTACATAGACTAATCAAGTTATGCTTCAAATGGTTACTCTTCTTTTGCGTTAACATTTGCTTGTAAATTATCTCTAACAATGACGCATCAAGCTAAACGTTCTGGTAATTGATCTAAAGTGGTACAGCCTAAAAGGGCCAAATTTCTATCAACCTCGTCAGCGAGTAAATTTATTACATAGGAAATACCTTCCTGTCCACCTAGGGCTGCCGCATACAGGAATGGTCGACCAGAAAAGACAAAATCTGCCCCCAGTGCTAGAGCCTTTATAACGTCTGTACCTCGCCGAACCCCACTATCAAATAATATTACCATTTTACCTTTTTCGGCAACAATCTCCGCTAGCACCTTTAGAGGTGGAATTGCTGTATCGAGTTGTCGTCCACCATGATTGGATACAAAAACACCATCGAGGCCGATAGTATTTGCTAAATTAGCGTCTTCGCCTGAGAGCACGCCTTTTATCATAAGTCGGCCTTTCCACCGATCTCGGAGCCATTTCATATCCTCCCAATCTAAGCCATCACGCACATGTTTACGACCAGGAGCCTCCTTTGAGATTATAGGAATGCCTCGCTTAGGACCATAATTTTCAATGTGTGGAAGACCAGACGACAGTAATGTGCGGAAGAAAGTCTTAACCAACCAACGAGGATGGAAAAGCGCATCAAGCGCAAGCGCAATATTAGGTCTGATTGGGTATTCAAACCCTTTGCGAAGTGCAGTACCACGGTTTCCAGGGACTGCCACATCTACTGTAATTACTAGATTTTGAATACCTGAGCGCCAAACTCTATCTGCCAGCAATCCAATTGAATCACGATCAGCATCAACATAAGCCTGAAACCACACGTCAGGGTTAGCCTCTGCAACTTTTTCTATCGGCACAAGTGCACTTCCACTCATTACATAAGGAATATTTGACTCTTTAGCGGCACGGGCAAAGTTGAGATCGGCTTCAAAACCAAACATTGCGCTGGCACCCATTGGAGATATTCCAAAAGGAAAAGTATAGGTATGATTAAATAATGACCGTTTAATCGATCTGCTTGAAACATTTATAAGAGTACGAGGCTGCAACCAAATCTCATCAAAAACTTTCCGATTACCCTCTCGAGACAAATTATGTTCTACCCCGACGGAACCAAACTCCCATAGTGCCTGCGGAAGAAAAGATTTGGCATAAGGATCCAAATCCTCCAAACACTTAATCTTACGAAAATTATTTGGAACAACCATTAAAATATTCGAACTCCAAATGTTTTTGGCATACTTCCAATGAATAACTTTAAGGACACAATACGGTGATTTAATCTACGTTCTCGCCAGAGACGCAGTCAATCAGTATTAACTAAGTTTTTTCTTTAGCAATTCATTTACCATCTGAGGGTTCGCTTTGCCACTACTAGCTGTCATCATTTGGCCAACAAACCAGCCCGCAACTTTGATATTACCTTCACGATACTGCTGCGTTTGTTCTGGGTTAGCATCGATTAATTCATCAATCATTCCCTCTATCTCACTAGTATTAGTGATTTGTTTTAAGCCCTTATCTTCAATTATACTAGCAGGGTCCCCTCCCTCGTTAATCATAATCTCAAAAACGTCCTTGGCTATACGCCCGGAGATTGTATTATCAGCAATTAAACCAACAAGTTTTCCAAGGTTTACAGAAGAAACTGGACTTTTTGCAATACTCAAACCATCTCTATTAAGGATAGCAAAAAGTTCATGAATTACCCAATTAGCCGCGAGTTTCGGCTCTGAAATGATTGCCGCTGATTCAAAAAAATTTGCTATTTCAACATCAGAAATTAGTGTTGTGGCATCGTCAGCTGACAATCCAAAATCATTAATAAAACGACTTTTTTTAACGTCTGGCAACTCAGGGAGTGTCGCTTTTATATCGTCAACAAACTCTTGATCTAAAACAATCGGAAGCAAATCTGGATCCGGAAAATATCTATAATCGTGGGCTTCTTCCTTCGATCTCATACTACGAGTTTCATCTTTATCAGCATCGTAAAGCCGCGTTTCCTGAATAATACTACCACCATTTTCATAGATATCTACTTGGCGACGTGCTTCGTGTTCAATCGCTGCCATCACAAAACGAACTGAGTTTATATTTTTTATCTCTGTTCTCGTACGAAGTGCTACTTCTCCACGTATCCTTACACTTACATTGGCATCACACCGGAGCGAGCCTTGCTCCATATTTCCATCGCAGGTACCAAGATAGCGCAGAATAGCGCGTAATTTTAGAATATACTCACCGGCCTCCGCCGGGCTCCGCAAATCAGGATTTGAAACGATTTCCATCAAAGCAATACCTGATCTATTAAGATCAATAAACGTTAGATTTGGATCCTGATCGTGAAGTGACTTACCAGCATCTTGTTCCATATGCAGCCGCTCAATACCTATTTCGCGAGGCCCTTCTGGCATATCAAGCGTTACAATCCCCTCACCAACAATTGGCTCCTGGAATTGTGAAATTTGATAACCTTGTGGTAAATCGGGATAAAAATAATTTTTACGCTCAAATACAGAGCGTAAATTAATTTTTGCATTTAGACCTAAACCTGTGCGAACAGCTTGCTCAATACAAATTTTATTAATAACAGGTAGCATTCCCGGCATAGCGGCATCAACAAGTGAAACTTGTGTGTTCGGAGCAGCACCAAATTCCGTCGCTGCCCCTGAAAATAATTTGGCCTTTGACATAATTTGCGCATGAACTTCAAGCCCAATTACAACCTCCCACTCCCCCGTTTCCCCCTCAAGAATATAACTCATGAAAAACCCCTCAGGTAAGAGGGTTGTGCAGTAAATTTAACAGCCTCCTCCAAAACACCCGCAACCCGAAAAAGAGTTTCCTCATCAAACGGCTTAGTAATTAAATGCAACCCAAGAGGCAAACCATCTCCAGACAGTCCTGAGGGAACAGAAATTGCGGGCAAGCCAGCAAGGCTTGCTGGCACTGTAAAAACATCGTTCAAATACATCTGGATAGGGTCATCCATTCTCTCACCTATTGCAAAAGCAGCGGAAGGAGCTGTTGGTGTTAGCATAACATCTACGCTTTCAAAGGCCTGTTGAAATTCTTGTAGAATTAATGTTCGTAATTTCATGGCTTTAACGTAATAAGCATCGTAATAACCTGCGCTTAGGACGTAAGTACCAATCATAATACGGCGGCGAACCTCCTTCCCGAATCCAGCACCTCTAGTGTTCTCATACATTTCATCAAGACTGTCACCCGGCACACGGAGGCCATAACGTACACCGTCATAGCGCGCTAGGTTTGATGATGCCTCGGCAGGCGCAACAATATAATAGGTTGGCAAGGCGTATTTAGTATGCGGCAAAGAAATTTCCACAGGTTCTGCGCCTGCCTGTTTTAGAAGGTCAACACCCTGCTTCCAAAGATTATCCACTTCGCTAGACAAACCATCCAGGCGATATTCCGTTGGAATACCAATTCGTAAACCCTTTATATTCCCATTCATAGCCGATTCAAAATCTGGAATAGTTTTATTGATGGAAGTAGAATCTTTTGGATCATAGCCTGCCATAAATTTTAGCATTATCGCCGCATCCTGGACCGTGCGTGTCATTGGCCCCGCTTGGTCTAAAGAAGAAGCAAATGCCACCATGCCCCAACGTGAACAACGGCCATAGGTTGGTTTCATACCAACAATACCGGTGAAAGAAGCTGGCTGGCGGATAGAGCCACCTGTATCAGATCCAGTAGCCGCAATCGCCAAATGTGCAGCGATAGCAGCGGCTGACCCTCCCGATGAACCTCCGGGCACTCGATCTTTGCCGTCGTCTATGGACCAAGGGTTTTTTACTGCCCCAAAATAACTTGTAATGTTTGCAGATCCCATTGCAAATTCATCCATATTGGTTTTACCCAACATCACCGCACCCGCATTCCGCAAATTCTGGGTAACTGTAGATTCGTAAGGCGGGATAAAACCATCTAGAATATGAGAGCCTGCAGTTGTTTTAACGCCTTCTGTACAAAATAAATCCTTAGCAGCAATAGGAATACCGTCCAATCCACCCAAAGGATTTCCACCCGCCCGACGAACATCAGAAGCCTTAGCCCTCTCCAGTGCGACGTTAGGAGTTTCAGTAATAAAAGAATTAAGATCACGCGCAGCTTCAATAGCCCTAATGTGAGCCTCGGTTAACTCAACAGACGTATAGTCTCCACGGGATAAGCCATCACGTGCTTCAGCTAATGTTATATCGTTAAGGTTATTCACTAACCAATTACCTTGGGTACAGTATAGAAATTACTACCGTTTAATGGGAGTTCTGGCGCGTTTCGTAATACTCTTTCCGCGTCATTACCGTCATTAACCGCATCAACACGACTTGGCATCTCCATATCAACAACACTGTTCATTGGATTAACATTATCGGTGTTAACCTCACTTAGTTGTTCAATCCAGTCAAATATATTTGTAAGCTCACCAGCTAAACTTTCTGTTT
>CAJQSN010000028.1 GCA_905614355.1 uncultured Rhodospirillales bacterium
TCATGTGCGGCAGCAATATCGTTTATAGTATCTCCTACCATTAGCACCTTTGTACCCATCACCAGCATGCGATCAAGGGTTTCAAGAATATGTCGACCATCGGGTTTTTTGAAAGTAACGTTATCCCCCCCCGTTACTGCACAAAAATATTTTACTAAATCGAACGACTCCAAAATAAGACAAACCATTTCATAGGCTTTGTTTGAACATACGCCCATCTTAATGCCTACACTTTGTAAGTGATCAAGTGTTTCTATAACGCCACCATAAAGTTCAGAGTTTTTAGCTGGGAATTCTTTATAATATGAAATATATCGCGCACTGGCCGCCTCCAAATCATCGTTAATAATGTCGGTGCCGGTCAACATATACGCTGAAAAAATCATTTTCGAAACACCCCCGCCAATTAATGGGCGAATTTCTGTAACATCCAGAATGCGACGACCGTCATCTACCAAGAGTCGGTTTAAGGCATCTAACATGTCTGGTAGACTATCAACCAAAGTGCCGTCTAGATCAAAAATAATAGTCTCAAATTTATCCATATACTTTTCCATCTAAACGATGGTTCCTCTCGTCAGAATCTCAACGACTTGGGCATCCCAATCAAATTCGAAATTTTTTCGTCTTTCTTTTACCAAAGAAGCATTAAGGTTGCGGATCTTTTCATCGCTATAAAGATCTCTTAAACATTTGGCAAGAGCTACTGCATCACCATTCGGAAACATCAACGCGCCATGTTTAAGTTGCACCTTATGAGCGTCAATGTCCGAGCCTATAATACAACAATTAGTTTCCATTGCCTCTAGAATAACAGTTGGAAAAGCATCAAAAAATTGGGTTGGTGCGGCTATAACGTCTAAAAGCGGCATAAGATGATGCGCCGCAGGTGACTTTCCTAAGAACGTAACTCTATTGCCAAGGTCTAAGCGTTTTATATTTTTAGAAATAAGTTCTGCTTCGTCGCCATAACCAACAATTACTGCATGAATCTCGGGAATATCACAAAGATGTGTCATAGCATCTAAAAAAACGTCAAACCCTTTAGCCCTATAGAAGACCTGTGCAATTACACCAACAACATACTTGTCTTGCGCTTTAAGCGTTTTTATAGCAGCTACATGTTCTTGGTTAACTGTTTCCGGATGCCACTCAAACAAACAATCACTGGTCAGAACAATGTACTCACACTCAATAGTGGGGTGGCGCATCTTTAATGTCTCAGCCAAAAAATTGGCCTGCACGACAACATGCGAAAGACGTTTTAAAATTTTATGTTGCAGCCAAGGATAAAAAAGCAACATCACTCGACTTTTTAAGCGACGCATAAATCGTTCTGAATGTTTTGCCAAATATTTCTCACACTCAATCGTATCGCCGTGTATAAAAAAGATATGCGGTAACCTTCCTACAAAAAAATCTAAAATACAGCCAAAAGCATCATACTCTCTAGTCGTAAAAACAGCATCGACACCTCTTAATAGCTCTCGATAATACACTAGATTTGCACGTAACTGCAGAACCCAGCCGAGGGGTCCTGGTAGCCACTTGTACGCCTTAATTAGTGGAATAAACTCTTCGCCAACGCTGGAACTAATCCCAGGTGCCAGCCAAACGACCTCATGACCAGATTTGATCAAAGCACGGGACATACGACGGTGCCGCTCGTATCCACCATGACCCTCAGAATGTTTTGATATAGTTAAAAATCGCATGTTTTAGAATAGATGTTAAACAGTTTCTGTTTCAGAAATCATATCTTCGTACACCCGTTTTAATCCTTCCTCGAGCTTAGTAATTGGGCCAAGTCCTAAAATAGACTCCATTTTTTTTATTGAACCAAAGCTTCGAGAAAGCTCGGCCTCAGTTCGGCCGCTTGGTAACGGCAAAAAATTACATTTGGAAGTCGAACCACTCATCAGAATGATAGTCTCTGCAACGGTTCTAATAGAGCTATCATGGCCTGTACACACATTAAGTATATCCGAACCCCACTCTCTTTCTCCAGCCAATGTAGCTATACATGCTACGTCATCTATATAAATAAAGTCACGCGTTTGGTTGCCAGCACCATATATTTGAATAGGCCGGTTATGGATTGCAGCGTCAAAAAATCGATGAATAGCCATATTTTTTGGTTGGTTAATACCGTAGGGATTAAAAATTCGTAGGATAAGGTGGCTGAGGCCTTGCTCTTCGCTGTAAGACTTTAAAAGCAACTCTCCTGTTCTCTTAAGAACCGCATAATGCGACTTCGGATGAACTAGGGACTCTTCTGTCAAAGCACGCTCTTGCTTGTCATCACCATAAACCGCACAAGACGAGCCATAAATAATTTTTTTAACGTTAAATTTGAAGGCGCTTTGACAAATATTTTTTAAACCCAAAATCTCAGTTTCAATCGCATCAACAGAAAGTCCGTTCGCCGTGTCACTATCTACAACTCCAGCAAAATGATAAATATTATCACAATGTTTAGTGGCTGACCCAACCGCTTCTAGGTCCTTAATATCACCCTCGACAAATTCAACTTCCTTTATGATTTTATCGGGAATACGGTGCGGCCGGTTCAAACGTCCCATCGCCACAACGCTGTGACCTTGTTCAACTAATTTGGTGACTATTGCCGATCCAATAAAACCGCCACCACCTGTGACTAGGCACCGCATTTAACACACTCCCATCGCAAACTATTTTTGACTAAACTATCAACTTAAAGGGCCGAGGGAAACCCAATTTAAACAACGTGAAATGGAGGCCATTCCTTTGCACTCATAGCCGTTTAAAAATATCCCCATCATTTACAAAATATATTCAAGCTTACAAACACTTGATTATTCAGTTGCAGACGATATAACCAGGTTTAATGGGAGATGTTTCCAATGACCAAAAAAATTTATTCCGCATCTCGTGTGAGCCATAGCGGTTTGCGGCATCAACAACCTTTTTATGAAGGCTCATAATGACCCGCCAAATGCTCTTTCAGATACCAATACTATTATTGGGAATCAAATATCTTAAGCGTATTTTATTCCAAGCTAAGCAAGCCCATAAAATGGGTTTAGACCCTTTATACCAAGGGGGAGAAGTTTGTGTCCATCACAACAATTAACTTAAAAATCAAGGATGTTTTTCTGCCGCCTGATCACGTTTCTGTGCTAGGCTTATAGATCCACTATGCCAGCACCTAAAAATATTATTATAAAACAACTCGATTTAGAGCTCAATGGGAGCTGCAATTATAAATGCACCATGTGCCCACAGGCTCAGGGTCGGGAGAGAGATTTTCTTAAAAAATTACCGTTCGATGTTTTCACTAAAATTATTGATGATGCCCTACCATACGGCTTAAATACCGTCTCACTACATGGCTCGGGTGAGCCAACCCTTTCCAAAGATATGCCAAAGTATGTTTCCTACATTAAAAGTAAAGGTGTTAATTGCGTATCATTCACCAACGGTTCTCGCCTAACCCCAAAACTCTCAGGCGATCTGATAGAAGCTGGCATAGACGTTTTGCGCATATCCTGTATAGGCTATGATAGAGGATCTTACGCCCGTTGGATGAGCGTTGATGTTTTTGATGAGGTCCGTAACAACGTAAAATTATTTGTAGACCTAAATCGTGAAATGGGTGGCCAATCTGAAGTTCATCTTCATCACCTGATCACAGACATCGCTAAAAAACATGAAGAAATTAAAATGTATCGTAAAAATTGGTCCGACTATACCGGAGCTAAAAGCGAAATCTGGCTGATGCATAATTGGGCAGGTAGCGAGATTGAGCTTGGCTATCACCGAGCGGCCATAACCGCCAACCCGGATGTACAGCGTTCCTGTGGCAGGCCATTTTCTCCCCTTCTACAGGTCCGTGCTGGCGGGCTTAATGGTCACTTTGCTGCTGTCGTTGCTTGCTGTATGGTGCTGGGTAAAGACTCCGAAGGTGTGCTAGGTCACTTAGACGACCAAACGATTGAAGATGTCATTTCAGGCAAACCATATACGGCTTTGAGAAATGCGCATACTCAGAAGAATTTTAATAAAATACCCTACTGTGCCAATTGCGACCAACTATATGACTTACCAGAATCACTCGTCTGGACAAATATCGAAGGGCGAGAGTATGGTCAATCAAAGGTCGTTGACGAAATAGATCACCGCACTTTTAATGTAACAAACTAATGGCCTAAACTCGGGTTAGCTATCGACTTTAGTTGCCAACAATATTAAACTTACTGAAAACTATACGATGGAAATCAACCGTGCCTGCCAGACAGCTAATCCCATTAAACAACCTAATATTAAAGGTTTTTATATACGAGGGGCGCTTTACTGGCTTACTATTTGAACATCAAATTGATTTAGTTTAATAATAGTTGGGGTGAACACTATGTATAAATACAACATCAAAAGTGCGAGGATTACTGAATGGGCGGTGACAAGCTAACACCCACAACTGCTGAAGAAAGGGCCACTTGGCCTTCACATGGTGTAGTTAAGCTTAAAAAACCGTTTGTTGATGGACGCGGTAGCATTAAGCCCTTGGTCGATATAATGATGAAAAGTGCGGTGATGATTGACTCCAAAGCAGGGTCCTTACGCGCTAATCATTATCATAAAACTGATTGGCATTATTGCTATGTTTTGTCGGGCCAGATCGAATACCTCCACCGTCAGACCGGAAGCGATCAAAATCCCAAAATAATTTTAGTTAATGAAGGCGAGATGATCTTCACTCCACCCATGATAGATCACGGAATGAAATTCCCCGTCGACACGGTTTTTCTAACCTTATCTCGAAATCCTCGTGATCAGGAATCCTATGAAGCAGACGTTGTTCGCGTTGATATGATATCACCCAACGGGCTTAAAAGCTGGACACCCGACACCGGCGACGAATGACAAACAGCCCCTCCCTTCATCATCACCGATCACGGTGCCGTTTATGTAACAGTAGCGCGCTTACCCAAGTATTTGCGCTCACACCCACACCACCAGCCAATGCGTTTGTGTCTAAAGATCAACTTTCGACGGAACAGCCAACATATCCACTTGAATTATTTTTTTGTGAAGACTGCTCACATCTTCAGTTGCTAGATGTTATTGATCCCACTGAATTGTTTCGAAACTACGTTTATGTATCAGGCACATCAACCAGCTTTATCAAACATTTTTCAGATTATGCTACTAGTTGTATAGATGGCTTTAAGCTATCGGCGGGCGATTTGGTCATTGACATTGGCTCTAATGATGGCACCTTGCTGAAGTTTTTCCAAGATAAAGAATTGAACGTCCTCGGAATTGATCCTGCATGCAACATCGCAAGACAAGCTTCTGAAAAAGGCATTGAAACCTGGCCCGTTTTTTTTAATAAAACAATTGTAAACAAAATTTTGAAAACAAAAGGACCGGCCTCCCTTATTACGGCCAATAATATGTTTGCTCATGCTGATGACCTTACTGGTGTTGTTGATAATATCTGCTCGCTATTAACACCAGGTGGTGTATTTGTTTTTGAAGTTTCCTATCTCGGTGCTGTCTTTGAGGGCACCCTCTTCGATACAATCTATCACGAACACGTCGCTTATCATTCTGTTATGCCACTAGTTACTTTTTTTGATTCAAATGGTATGGATTTTTTTGCCGCCGAACGGATTACCAGCCATGGCGGAAGTATTCGAGGTATGGTGCAACTTAAAGGGGGGCGCCATGAACAGACGGGTTCAGTTCAGGCGTTGATTGACTATGAGTGTAAGCTGGGGATAAACCTCTCCAAAACGTGGGTGGGCTATGCCGAAAAAATTAATGCGTTGCGGAATGAACTTGTTGATCTTTTAACCCGCTTGAAACAAGAGGGTAAAACAATCGCAGGGTTTGGGGCGCCGGCCAAGGCCACAACGCTCATGTATCACTTTGGTATAGGTCCTGAAATTATTGATTTTATTTCTGATGACGCCCCATTAAAACAAGGGCTTTATAGCCCAGGCCTCCATATCCCAGTTTTATCTAGTAACGCTATTTATGAGAGAAAACCAGATTATGTTATAATTTTAGCCTGGAATTTTGCGCCACAAATAATGGCAAATCATCCAGGCTACATCAAAAGTGGGGGCCATTTTATAGTGCCGTTACCAGAATTAAGGATTACTTAAATTGAAGAATTTTTTTCTCTCTAACGATATTGATGAAGTTGTTGAACGTATTAGTACTATTTCTAAAGACTTATCAGGAAAAAATGTTCTGCTGACCGGGGGTCGGGGGTTTTTAGGGCGCTACTTTGTAGAAGTATTTGATCGGCTTAATAAAGGTGTCTTAGATAAACCGGTCACTCTAATCGTACTTGACAATCTCATTACAGCCGGAAAAGAAGGTGCCCAAATGCCCAAATATGATCATGTCGAGTTTATTAAACATAACGTCATTCACCCCTTTGCCTACGAGGGACCCCTTGATTACGTTATTCACGCTGCCGGTATTGCTAGCCCTTATTATTATCGAGCATATCCTATTGAGACTATGGAGGTTGCTATTAATGGTACTCGCAATATGCTCGATCTAGCAGAAAAATCGAGTGCGCGCTTCAGTTTTTTTTCCTCGAGCGAGATTTATGGTGATCCTGATACTAAACATGTTCCAATGCAGGAAAGTTATCGCGGCAATGTGTCCTGCCAAGGTCCCCGTGCTTGTTATGACGAAAGCAAACGAGCAGGTGAAACCCTTTGTTATATTTATCACACACAAAATGGCACTGCTACTAATACCATTCGCCCCTTCAATGTTTATGGTCCAGGCATGCAGGAGACGGATTACCGCGTTCTGCCTAATTTTGCCAGCCGGATTAAATCCGGCAGCCCGCTGCATATTTATGGGGATGGAACTCAGACCAGAACTTTTTGCTATATCACCGATGCGCTGGTTGGTTTTTTTAAAGTTTTCCTTAAAGGGGTTCCAGGTGAAGCTTATAATATAGGTAATCCCAAGCCTGAAATCTCGATGATTGATCTGGCCAAAACCCTTAAAATAATATCATCAAGCAAAATTAAATACGATATAATCGAATATCCCGATAGTTATCCGGCCGATGAACCAATGCGCCGCAGTCCTGACATCCGAAAAGCTCACCTTCAATTGGGTTTTGAGCCTATAGTAGGATTTGAAGAGGGCCTCTGTCGGTTTTTGTTGTGGGCAGATGAGGTTTATGTTGGTGAACAATAAAATATAAATACCTTTGTTTAGTTTTAGGACATTCTCAGTTATATAAGGGTTATGACGTTGCTTCATATGTTCTATCTTTTTTTTAGTACAACCTTGGCAAGCTTCGCTGCAACTGGGCTTGTACTGGGCGTACTAAAACACCGTGGTATAGTTGATACACCAAATGACAGATCTAGTCATAAAAACCCTACGCCCCGAGGCGGCGGATTAGCCGTAATACTGGTGAGCTTAGGAGCTTGGGGTTTCTCACTTGGCGACGTTTTAAATGCATATCAAGGACTTTTCATCGCCACCCTTCTTCTTGGGTTTGTTTCTTGGATTGATGATGTTCAAAGCCTCTCGGCTAGGATCCGCTTGTTGTCACAGTTTCTTGCCGTTGCCCTTGTTTTTTGGCTGATGCCAACATCAGGTCTTTATTTTCACGGCATCCTTCCACAATGGCTTGATAGTTTGATTGCGGTTTTTATTTGGGTTTGGTTTATCAACCTATTTAACTTTATGGACGGTATTGACGGCATTTCTGCTATCGAAGCGAGCAGTATTGGACTGGGTCTTTTTATTTTGATGGCCTTGGGTGCTCTACAGTTGACCCATGGTCTCCTGGGCCTTGTAATTGCGGCCTCCGCCCTTGGGTTTGTTTGGTGGAATTGGCAACCTGCAAAAGTTTTTCTAGGCGATGTAGGTAGTGTACCCCTTGGCTTTCTGTTGGGTTGGCTACTTCTTGAAACACTCTCCACCTCGCATTGGCCTGTTGCTGTTATATTGCCATTGTATTACCTCGCCGATGCAACTATTACATTAGGCCACAGGGTCTGGCGCAATGAACGCGTTTGGCGAGCGCACCGGGAACATTTTTATCAACAGGCCACGGCACGCGGACTTGGTCATGCTCAAGTTACCTTGCTAATTGGTGGGGCTAATACATTGCTAGTTGGGCTTGCAATATTTTCCATGACCCAGCCTTTATCTGCGTTGTTTTGCGCCTTTATCGTGGTAGGTGGCTTGCTTTTGGTGTTACGGGGACCCAAGAACGGTAACGCATCTTGAAAATTCTTTTCCTAACCGAAAATTTTCCACCGGAAACAAATGCTGCCGCAACCCGAGTATACGAACGCGCGGTTTATTGGCAGAACTCTGGCCATAAAGTTACAATTATTACCTGCGCGCCTAACTTTCCCCAAGGGGTGCTTTTTGAGGGCTATAAAAATCACTGGTGCCAAACTGAGTATCTGTTTGGGATTAAAGTCGTTCGCGTTAAAACCTATATTTCGGCAAATCAGGGTGTGGTTCGCCGTAGTCTAGATTTTTTAAGTTTTGGCTTTATGGGTTTTTTTGTTGGTCTTTTTCAATCAAAGCCCGATATCGTCGCTGCCACATCGCCGCAGTTTTTTGCTGCTGTCGCGGGATGGGCTGTCGCCGCCTGCCGCCGCCTGCCTTTTATCTTTGAGCTCGGCGATTTATGGCCAACGTCTATTGTAGCTGTTGGTGCAATGAAAAAAGGTTTTTTGTTGAGCTCGGTTGAAAAACTTGAGCTCTTCTTATATCGCCGCGCCGCCCGCGTTGCAGCCCTTACTCATGCTTTTAAGAAAAACCTTATAAGTCGCGGCATTGAAGCAAATAAAATTGATGTGGTTATAAATGGTGTTGACCTCCCTCGCTATGCACCACAGATACGCGATGAAAAATTAGCTAAAAAATGGTTGCTTCACGATAAGTTTGTCATTGGCTATCTTGGCACTCATGGTATGGCCCATGGTTTAAGCAACGTTTTGGATGCTGCAGAAAGGTTGCTGGTAAATAAAAAAATTAGATTTCTTTTAGCTGGTGCAGGCGCAGATCGTGAAAGATTGGTAGAGGATGCTAAAAACAGAATGCTTTCCAATGTGGTTTTTATGCCTACACAGCCAAAAGAAGAAATGCCCGCCGTATGGAGCCTCTGCGATGTTGCGTTGGTTCATTTAAAGGATAATTTTGCTTTCGGTGAAGTCATCCCATCAAAAATTTTTGAAGCTATGGCGATGGGGCTGCCAATCTTAATAGCTATCCCTGACGGCGAGGCGCGAGGAATTATTGAAAATAACGCTGCCGGTATTTGGGTGCCACCTGAAAATCCAAAAGCTCTTGCCGAAGCCATCCAAAAACTTTCTAGCGATTCCCATTTATGTTCGAAATTAGTGGCTAATTCATTAGCTGCAGCACCCCGCTATTCCCGCACCGTTCAGGCTAATGAGATGATTTCCGTATTTAAAAAGGCACTTTTATGAGTAAAATTCTCATAACCGGTGTTAGCGGATTTGTGGGCCAAGCCGTCTGCAAGCGCCTTCGCCAAGACGGCCTTCACGTACTCGCAGGCACAACGCGGCAGCTAAATTCTGATGCAGGGCCAGAGCGCGTACCATTGTATCATGTTCCAGAAATTGGTCCAGAGACGGATTGGACCCAAGCTGTTTCTGGCGCTGAGATTGTTATTCATTTAGCCGCCCGGGTCCACATCATGAAAGAGCGGTCCTCTAATCCTTTTGCGGCGTTTCGCCGAGTAAATAGTGAGGGTACAAAATCATTAGCTATACAAGCAGCAGCGGCAGGCGTTAAGCGGTTTGTGTTTATCAGCACCGCCAAAGTTACCGGGGAAACGAGCCCTTATATAGGGTTCACGGAAAGGGACCTTGCCAGACCGGAAGATCATTATAGCGCTTCCAAATGGGAAGCCGAACAGGCCTTAGCAGATATAGCTAAAACCACAAAAATGGAAATTGTTATCCTACGCCCACCGTTAGTCTATGGCCCGGGAGTAAAAGGTAATTTCAATTCTCTTTTTAGGGCTGTACACGCGGGTGTAATTTTACCCTTTGGGAATATTCAAAATAAACGAAGCCTTTTATTTGTTGGAAATCT
Source organism: uncultured Rhodospirillales bacterium (assembly GCA_905614355.1). GTDB lineage: Bacteria > Pseudomonadota > Alphaproteobacteria > Rhodospirillales > UBA2165 > TMED23. The sequence goes on from CAJQSN010000028.1 coordinate 10,111, forward strand.
AGCTGATGCAATTGCCTTGGTGAGCACTCACCCGAACGCTAGCAATCAAACGTTCTTTGTAAGCGATGCTGAGAATGTCTCGACACCTGAACTTATCCAAAGAATGTCAGCTGCTCTTGGTAAAAAGGCCCGCGTAATCAATTTTCCATTAAGCTTAGTAAAAATTGGCGGGCTCTTAATCGGAAAATCTGGCGCGATAAGTCGTCTTATTAGATCATTGACGATTGATATTAATCACATTAGAACGCATTTAGGTTGGCAACCGCCTCATTCAATGGAAGAAGGGCTTAAAGAAACCGCCCGCTGGTTTGATAGAAGATGAGTAAAAATATGGTGCGTTTTCAGTTTTAGGCTCGTTTATTTTAGTTAAACGTGTAGTCTGAACCTTTGAGTGTGTTATAATATTTAAACTATTAAACTCGGTATGGCCCATACATTGATCAAGATTTATAACCGCGCGAATATAGCCTTTATTCACGATGTGATCATGGCTTCTATCTCCTTTGTAATGGCACTGTTTTTGCGACTTGGATCCAGTATTGAATACTATTCAATGGATCTCTTGATTCTGGGAACGGGGCTTTTTACCATTGTTGCTGCTATTGTTTTTCGGTGTATGAAGATGTATCGAGGTGTCTGGCGTTATGCGTCCCTTAATGATTTAGTCAATATTACTAAATCCGCCAGCTTGGTCATTCTTATTTTTCTTATTCTATTGTTTATGACCACTCGATTAGAAAGTCTTCCCCGCTCGCTACCCTTTATCAACTGGTTTGTCTTAATTGCCTTGCTGGGGGGGTCAAGATTTATCTATAGATTATTTAAAGACCGCCGCTTGGAATTTAGATTAGAGCGCAACACCTCTCAGCGGGTCCCGGTTTTATTGGTAGGAGCGGGAGATAGTGCAGAGTTATTCATTCGTGGTCTTTTCCGAAGCGATGCTAATTATAGGGTTTCCGGTATTCTGTCCGGTACAGAAGCCCGGGTTGGCCGGAATATTCATGGGGTTGAAATACTTGGTACGATTGGACAAATACCAGAAGTCTTTGAAGACTTATCTAAGCTTGGCCCACCGCCACAACGCCTAATAATAACCTCAGAACGCATTGAAAGTGCGGAAATATCTAATCTCCTTGATACAGCCAATGCACTTGGCATGACACTGTCCCGATTACCCAGTTTGACAGATTTCAAAAAAGGACTTGAATCAAATCATGAAATGGCCGTTCATCCAATTGATGTTGAGGATTTATTGGGTCGACCCCAAACAGCGTTAGATCGCTCCTCGATGAAAGCCCTAGTTGCGGGCAAACGTGTTTTGATAACTGGCGCTGGTGGCAGTATTGGCAGTGAGCTTGTCCGCCAAATATCTGATCTGACGCCGGCTTCTATTACCTTGATCGAAAACTCTGAGTTTAATCTTTACACCATCGATATGGAACTATCAAAGCGCCACCCAGACCTTCCGTACCAAGCCCTGATTGGTGACATCCGCAATAGTGAGCGTATTAATAGCATATTTAATGACTTTAAACCTGAGCTGGTTTTTCATGCTGCGGCGCTTAAACATGTTCCTTTGGTGGAAGGCAACGTGTTGGAAGGCCTAACTACTAACGTGCTCGGCACCATGAACGTTGCTGATGCGGCACGAACCACAGGCGTTTCAACTTTTGTTCAGATATCTACGGATAAAGCCGTAAACCCAACCAATGTAATGGGCGCCTCAAAGCGTATGGCCGAATGTTTTTGCCAAGCGTTGGACGCGGCGGAAAACCAAACTCGTTTTGTTACCGTGCGTTTTGGCAATGTTTTAGGCTCCACGGGGTCAGTGGTTGAACTGTTCCGCAAACAAATCTCTGAAGGTGGACCAGTCACAGTGACGGACCCTGAAATGAAACGCTATTTCATGACGGTAAGAGAATCTGTTGAACTGGTACTAGTAGCCTCTGCTTTTGGTAGTAACCACCGAGATCAGGTAGGTAAAATATACGTCTTGGACATGGGTGAGCCAGTACTTATTCTAGACCTTGCCAAACAAATGATCCGCCTAGCTGGTCATATTCCAGATAAAGATATTTCTATTGTTTATACAGGCCTCCGGCCAGGCGAGAAACTGTTTGAAGAAATTTTTCACGGCAGTGAAAAACATTATGAGATATCACAATCTGGGGTTTTTCTTGCAGCACCGCGCATAAACAATCTCGATATGGTTAGGTCCGAGATTGAAAAATTAGCAAATGCGATTAATGCCAATGATATAGAGGCCGCCAAGATCATTATCCTCAACTTAGTGCCCGAATATAATTCATCGCATAACAGTTAATTACTAATATATCTGGTACACCACCTCACAGTTTGATATATCGAGCACTAAGCATCTCTAATTTATTTAGGAATTGTGTAGCATGTCAGACCTTATGGCCAGCCCCATTAAACAAGCGCTAATTTCTGTGTCAGACAAAACCGGCCTAGTTGGTTTAGCACGGTTTCTTGCCGATAATGGCGTTGAACTTCTATCGACCGGAGGGTCAGCAAAAATGTTGGCTGATGCCGGTATCGCAGTTAAAGAAGTCGCAGAGCATACCGGTTTTCCTGAAATGATGGATGGCCGGGTTAAAACGCTTCATCCGAAAGTGCATGGCGGCTTGCTCGGACGGCGCGGGCATGCCGCTGATCAGAAAATCATGCTAGAACATAATATATCAGAGATAGATTTAGTGGTTGTTAATCTATATCCATTTGAAAAAACTGTAGATTCTGGAGCTGACTACAACACCTGTATTGAAAACATCGACATTGGTGGGCCCGCAATGATCCGCTCAGCTGCAAAGAACCATGTTGCTGTATCCGTTATTATCGATCCTCAGGATTATGCAAGACTTATTGAAGAAATGTCCTCGAATAATGGTTGTACGACGCTAAGGTTTAGAAAAGACGTTGCAGCCAAAGCTTTTCGCCGTACCGCAGCCTATGATGCTGTTATTGGTCGCTGGTTTGCCAATATATTGGAGACACCTTATCCAGAACGCCTGAACTTTTCTGGTGTTCTTAAACAAAAACTACGGTATGGTGAGAATCCGCATCAAACAGCAGCCTTTTATACAAATGGCGAAACCCGCCCAGGTGTTGCGACAGCAATTCAGCTACAGGGTAAAGAGCTAAGCTTTAATAATTTTAATGATACTGATGCCGCTTATGAATTGGTTGCTGAGTTTAAAGGCACGGCTTGTGCCATCATAAAACACGCCAATCCATGTGGTGTTGCTGTCTCAGATACATTAGTTAATGCATACAACAGGGCGCTCGCTTGTGATCCGGAAAGTGCATTTGGCGGGGTTATAGCTTTAAACCGACCCTTGGATGGTGAGACTGCAGAAGAAATTTCTAAACTATTCGCCGAAGTTGTGATTGCTCCAGAAATAAGCGTTGAAGCTCAAAAAATTCTTAGTAATAAGAAAAACCTTAGGGTTCTAAAAACGGGCGGTCTACCAGATACATCTATCTCTGATATGACCCTGCGCACTCTTGCTGGTGGTTACCTGATCCAGGGCCGTGATGCGACTGTTATTAGTCAAGAGCTGAAAGTTGTCACAAAACGCGCGCCAACAGATAAAGAGATGGCTGATTTGCTGTTTGCCTTTACAGTTTGCAAACACGTAAAATCCAACGCCATTATTTATGCCAAGGATAGTATGGCGGTTGGCATTGGTGCAGGGCAAATGAGCCGAATTAATTCCTCTCGCATTGCCACATGGAAAGCCGAAGACGCCTCCAATACAGCTGGAGAAAACACGAGTCGGGCTATTGGATCCGTTGTTGCATCAGATGCCTTTTTTCCCTTTGCCGATGGTCTTTTAGCCGCCGCTAAATCCGGCATCACCGCCGTCATACAACCGGGAGGATCTGTGCGAGATGATGAAGTTATTACTGCGGCTGATGAACAAGGACTTGCCATGGTCTTTACTGGAACACGACACTTCCGTCACTAAAAATACACATAACAAACAACCTAACTACTTGTTTTTTGGTATGGTAAAAAATGCAGATTTCCTTTGCTTACTTTAAAATTTTCGCTCTTTAATAAGGTTTTCGTCCATTAATGATTGGCGCAAGTACTGGCCCAATAGATGCATCAAAGACTGGTGAATATCTTCAATAATCCCATAATTATTGCCATTAACATGGAGGTTTATACTGGCAATCTCAGCTGTCCTACCACCCAAAAACCCTGTCATTGAAATCACGTCCAAGCCAAACTCCCTTGCCCATTTAGCCGCCAGTACAACATTCTCAGAGTCACCCGAAGAACTTACCGTCATAACAACGTCACCAGGGTCTGCTAATAATTTTAGTTGGTGAACAAAAATTTGGTCATAAGAAATATCATTAGCAATCGCTGTAATAACTTCAATATTAGTGGAAAGAGATTGGATCCTGGGTTGCAAATCTGTATCGGTCGCCAACAATTTACCATGATCACAAGCAAGGTGATTGGAAATTGAAGCTGATCCGCCATTTCCACATACAAAAAGGGTTTTGTCGTTTTTATAGACATTCAATAAAATATTAGCCGCTGCCGCGAGTTTGGTTTGATCAATGCTGGAAGCGGCTTCCACATAATGCTTAAAGTAAGCGTCGCTATACATAGCAATATCTAGAAACTTAGTGTCTGGAAAAGTCAAAAGCCTTCGCTCCAAAATTTTATAGCGTGCTTACACGGATTACAGGTTGATATCAATCATTTGTATATTCAAAAAAATATTATTACTCATTAAATAAAAATAGTGCCATAGAAAAGAACGGTACAGAATATAATTAGATGCCTATGGGCCTCGCGCTAAAAAATTTATCTTGATCAGCACAAATTGAAAATATTTAATATTAATTTAGTACCATGTTCTATATTATTGGTAAATTATCCTTTCCTGAAAGCTACATGGCTCTTAAAAAGTAATTATGGCGCTAAATTTTGAAAAATAATATAAGAAAAGCCCTTCTTGCTCACCAAACTGGCAACTTAAAAGAAGCAGAAGAGTTATACCGTAAATGCATTACAACCACCCCGAATGACAGTAATGGCTGGTACTTGTATGGTGCGCTGTGTCAGCAGATTGGCAAAGCTAGTCAAGCGAAAGAATATCTGGACCGTAGCCTTAAATTGGCTCCGAATTTTCCGGAAGCACTAAACATAAGAGGAATTCTGCATAAAGAAAATGGCCAAACTATAAAAGCTGAGCACGATTTTAGAACAGCCTTATCGCTAGAACCTACTTTCGCAGAGGCAATGACAAACCTAGCAGATACATGCCGTTTAACTGGTAATTACACCGAGGCTAAACATCTCAACAATCAAGCTATAAAACTCGCACCGGGCCTGGCACCTGCGCATAATAATAGAGGCGCTATAGAAAAAGAGCTTGGTAATCTGGAAATAGCAGAAATAGCATTCAGAACAGCTGTTGACCTTGATTCAAACCTTATTGAAGCAGTTATCAATTTAATTCTAATATTAAGACTGTTGGGGCAAACAGATGTTGCGCTGAAAAGAGCTTTAAAAATAGTCAAGAAGGTACCAGAATATGCGCTGGCACACAATTCCCTTGGATTGGTTTATAGTGATTTAAATAGAAATAAAAAAGCACGGGATTCGTTCGAACGTGCTTGCGCCAATGATCCAAATTGCGCAAATGCTCACAACAACCTGGGAATCACACTAACCCGCCTCGATCACTTAAGTAAAGCTGACCACCATTATAATATTGCACTAAAGCTAGAGCCCAAAAATCCAAATTTTTTGTCTAATAAAGCAACAAACTTTCAGGCTGAAAATAGAGTTAGAGACGCTATCAAGGTTTGCAATGCCGCGCTCAACGCAGAGCCAAGCCATGCGGATGCTCGGTGGAATCGCGGTATCGCTCGACTGATTTCTGGGGATTTAATTGGTGGCTTCGCTGATTATGAGTCGAGATGGTTGCTACCTGAATTTAAAAGTCGGTCTTTTAGCTCCGCGTTATGGCAAAACGAAAATCTCAAAGGAAAATCAATCATGATTTATTCTGAACAGGGCTTTGGCGACACAATCCAGTTTATTAGGTATGTAAGTCTTGTAGCAAAACAAAAACCAAAAGCTATATACCTGGAAACGCATAAATTCCTTGTTGCTCTGCTAAAAGCAAATATCAAAGTTGATGGTGTGTTTAATACAGGAGACAATCTGCCGAAAAGTGACTATCATATACCTCTCATGAGCCTAGCACACCGGTTTAAAACAACACTAGAAAATATACCAAAAAAAACGGGATACCTTCAAGTAACAGAAAACACTCCATATATATTTGAAAACAATCAACTGGGTCAAAAAAATATAAAAATTGGGTTGGTTTGGGCCGGAAGAAAGAGCCATAAGAATGATAAAAGACGCTCGATTCCGTTTAATTTTTGTCTTCCTTTCTTTAAAAGCCAAAATATACAATTTTATAGCCTACAAGTAGACGGGGCGGCAGAATGTGAAAAATATTCTAGTGATATTATAGATCTAAGTGTCTATCTCACAGACTTTGTTGCAACCGGAGCAATTTTGAAAAACCTAGATCTTGTTATTACAGTGGATACTGCTCTCGCGCACTTAGCGGGATCGTTAGGGGTAATGTGTTGGATTATGTTGCCATTTGCACCCGATTGGCGCTGGCAATTAGATAATCATTATACTCCATGGTATTCTAGTATTCGATTGTTTCGGCAACAGAAACGCAATAACTGGACTTCAGTAATTGACCAGATAACCTCTAGTCTAGCGGTGTTTTGTGGTGCCAAGATGCGCACAAACAAGAGTTAGTCGTCGCTCTTATTAATAATTAAAGTATTTAATTTAAAAAATATTTTATATTTAAATGAAATATAGAAATCTATTCCCACAAAGATAACCCATAGAAATTTCCAAAAAAATCAACTACATCAGAATAATATATTCAAAGACATTAAGATGATAACCAGTCATAGTTTTGTAAAGTCCCAAAATTATATAACAGTCTAAAAACCAGCACGATGCCCGGATCGTTGGCAAATTGGTGGATGGGTTTTGTGCGCTAATGGAGTTATCAACGTATGCCCAGCATTAAAAGTGGTTTCTGGAAAATCCAGAGAATCTTGGGCTGTTTTCTGAAGAAACGTCATCGCGGCCAACTATTTCGGTTAGCCACCTCTTACTCCGATGCCACTGCGACAACATCTTTACTGTCTCCCGGGTTAAACTAAGGACAAACCTAGGCTGTCACCCCGTCTCTCCTTTCATACCTAATACATTCTTGAGTAATGTAATTACGTCTGGTTAGATCATAACCACCAAAATTAGCGGGTTGGGTGGGTCCATTGAGCCAAGCCACGTGCCATAAACGCCATTAATGTTGGTGAGCGTCAATAATGGGAGAATTAGTTTTTAACTTCGTCTAACAACCACCTCACCAAATGGAATAGATTAGGGGAATTTTTGGTTTATAGAAATATCTCTTACCATTTTAATAACGAGCTAAACCCTTTATTTAAGATAAATTCTCTGAAAAGTCGCTTATTTAAACAACAAATGAGCTTTATTAAACCTTCTTTTTATCAACGCGCCAAAAATCATACCGTAAAACGTGTGCGTTTTTTGCCCTATTTAAAAGTCGCTCTTTAATCCAACCATCGACGTCCGAATTGCTGGTTTTTTTAGCTAAATTATCAACTTTATCTTGATTTTGGTAATCCACAGGATGAGGGTGATTAATAAAATTATTCCCAGCTCGATCACCGTCACCATCAACCCCTGCACCGACCATGCCCGACCTATGAAGTTTCACGTTTTCCTTAAACCTTGATACAATTCTATCTCGTTCGATTACAGCCTGCTTAATGTCTATAAGATTACAGCCAGTGGAGCGTTTAAAGGTCGTTTTGTTATCAAATGCCCAACGCACATCTCGAGGGATGATCAGTTTAACCTGCCATTTACGTCGATGTTTCACTAAATAACTTGGGTTTTTTTTGTTAGTAAGAGCCATAAATTTTAATTCTATAATCACGTCAATTGCGTCAAATATTTGGTAATGCTTGCAGAGTCAAAAGTCAATTAAAATACGCTAATATTAGAGCCCTTATAGGTTTTCTTATTACTGAAAACACACGATATTAACCGTCTACATATTTTTAACCCAACCGAGGATATACTAAAAGAAGGGGTCTCTTTTGTTATTGGAAACTTTCTTTTCTCGCACCTAGTCCCGTTTTAACGTACAAAACTTATTTGTAAAATATTGTTTGGTTTAGTTAATATTTTATTATTAAAATTTTCTTTTGGATTCTTAAGCGTTACAAAGAACTGTGGTTTCAGACCTAAACATAAATTAAAATTTTAATGTGTTTAACTACAAGTCTTAATAATGTTTTTTAAATGGTCTTAGTAATAATAATTTTAAAATATTACAATGTTTACTTAATTAAATATTTATCACGTGTTCATTAAAATAAAAAAAGGTGTGTCTATTTTAATAATTAGCATTAAAAAAGAAATATTTATTATAATGTTTAGTCTTAGTAATAACCATATAGGTATTTAATTTTTAATCTGATATTTTTCTAATAATTATATAGATTAGTCTTAGTAAGTTGATATAATGAAGATATTATGGTTAATAATATCAAGTCGCACTTGGAACTTACCCACAGCAGACAGATGAGTGTCCATAAAGCGTGCTATAACAAAGAGATGTGGGTTTTACGTGATAGTATTTATAAAGTATATATTGAGCCCTTAAAAAAATATAAAAAAAATATTGCTAAGCGACACCTAAAAAAGATTCTAATAGACATATACCAAAGCTGGTACTTTGATCCTACGTTATGCCTAGCAGTAAGCTTTAATAACAATGATCACACACTACATGCCCGTTATAATAAGAGTGGAATTACCAAAAAAACGATTGAGGTGATTAAAGATTTAATTAAATTAAATCTACTTTATCACAAAACGGGGATGCCGGCTAAAAACAGCTATCGTACGGGCCCGAGTTATACGTCGAGAATATGGCCTACAGAACATTTAATAAAGTATTTCCTGGAGGTTGACTTTAATATTTTAAATATTTCAGCTCATGATATTGATAAAGAAACAATTATATTAAGTAAAAAGGTCGGGATCCTGGAAAGTCCCTACAAACCAACGAGCAAAGCCAGGTATAAAAATGTGCCAATTGATTATTCTGAGACGCCAAAAATTAGGGCGATGCGGCTTATTTTAGCTTGTTATAACTTGCTTCTTCGTAAAACGCATATCGATATAGGGACAGCTGAAAGTTATTATGTTGCGGCCGCAAACGGGTGGGGGAGTAAAACAAGTTGCTTCGTTGAACCAAACAGCTTTGTCCATAGAACGTTTAATAACGGTACCTTCAATAGTGGGGGGAGAATATACGGGGGTTGGTGGGACAAATGTCATCCCGCCTATAAAAAGGACATTCTAATTAACGGTAACTCAGTGGTAGAAGTCAGTTATAATGCTGCGTATCTTGGAATTCTTTATAAATTAGAGGGATTCAACCTGTATGATATTACTGCAGGTCAAGATATGTATTCTATAAACATCCCTGAATTTGATAATATTCAAGAGTCCGAATTAAGTAATTATAGCCCCAAAGATTTGATTAAATTTAAACGGTTTATGATAAAATGTTTGATTCATAATGGAATAGTTGCGACCACCCAAACCGGCCTTTGTAGAGCTACAATAAAAGCTATTCGTTTGGAAGTCGAAACTATTAACGGTGGAATACAGAGACCTCCGCCAAATATTCTTAAAAAACTGTCATATAAATTTCTGGCGTCGGTGTTTGATAGTATTAAGGAGAAACATTCTGTTGTTTCTCATTATTTTCTAACTGGCATGGCTCCAAGGCTCGAACTGATCGAGAGTAATATGACAATGAATTTGATTGAACATTTTACGGCACTAAAAGTGCCCATATTAACGCTAAACGAAGGCTATATTGTAGAAAAAAAATGGGGAAACACTCTAATTAATGCAATGCAGTGTAGCTGGATAGAAGAAATGTACCGCCTTGAAACAAATCAAAACGGTCGACCTAAACGAAGCAGACACCTAGAACGACTAACAAGTCATGAAAATCACTACAATACTCGGCATTTATTTGCAGAGCCTAGCGAGTTTAACGTGGGTTATGGTGGCGGCGTAAAGAGGTTGAGACTGTTTAATAAATTATTAGATGGCTCTTCACATAATGGGCAGGCGGATAGCATCGACATGCAAAAATTATTTGGAGGCCGGTGGTCTGAGGGGTGTGGGGATATTATTGAAATTAAACCAATAATCACTAATGACGTTTGCACTAAACGCTATCAAAGGAGCCTCGAACGTCATCGGGAGTGGCTTTTAGAAGGTGATACTGAAGACGATTCGCCAGAGATTAAAAGTCGATATAATAGTTTTTACAGCGGCATAAACAGCCGTCTATACTCGGAGTGGCTCCGTTCTAAACCCTTGTGGAAGCACTCGGGAAAGAACAGTACATAAAAAAGTCGATTGGTGTTAACCCTGCGTATGCCTGTTTTAACAGTAAAAAGGGCTTATCCCGTGATAAATAATTCTTACTATCAAAGTAGTAACTAGACGGGAGATACCTCCTCTCTCTCGGCGTATGGCTGATGGATTTTTTATTTTAACCATAACCATGTAATCCCCTTAAGGGAGCATTGCTCATTTTTTCTGATACTTAGGAGGCCATTGAGCAACTACGGTGTCATCCGTATATTAAATTAGTAGATTTTTTAATATTTAAACGACTGTATTTCCAACAGGCTAAGGGGGTCCACCCGATCCAACGGGACCTCAGTTTTGTTTGCCCATTCGATCGCGTTCGATTTAAGTTTAAAGGTTCTGATAAAGAAGGGTGCCCAACCTTTCTAATTTAAAAATTCCAATCTCTAGATTGTTTCCGTATACCGACAGAATGGACTATCTCCAATGAGACGCGATTGTGACAGGGTCGATTCAAGCTAAATTTAAAAACTGCTGTGCGTGTTGCTGGGATTGGAGCGGGCGATGAGATTCGAACTCACGACATCTTCGTTGGCAACGAAGTGCTCTACCACTGAGCTACGCCCGCACCTTAACCACTGAATTATTGTGATTGCCATCGTTGCAGCAAGATTAAATAATAATCATCCACACTCCCTTTGCAAGCTGGATTTTATTAAATGGTTTTTCTTAGAATTTCAGGGTAGCAGAACTTTCGTAATAATATTAACCAGAAAGGGCGGTTATTATAACTTAGTATTATACGTCACGAAATTTAGTGTGATGCCGCCCACAATGGAGCAATCAAATGCCCAGCAGTTAGTTAAAAAAGCCTTTTTAAAACCAAAAAACTATTGTTTAGAGATTTTTGTTGAGACATTAATAATTTATCCAAAAAAAGCAGTTTAGATTAACTTGTGAGAACCTCATAACTAAGCCTTAGGTTCTATCGTTTAGAAAAGCTAATAAACACGGGTGATTACATTATATAACCTGGCTCAGACTTCAAGAATCAGGGGCACTGCTCAAATTTATGTTAATATAGTAGTGAAACGCTCGAATAATCCTTGCAAGTTGACAACCATGTGCCAACTATGCAGTTGTTAGTAATAATTCAGATAAGAAAGAGTTGCTATGTCAGAAATACTTGATGGTAATGACATCACTACAAATGCTGGGCCGCATTCAGGGATTGCAGCGAATGGTCCCGAAGCGTTGGTCATAGATTCAAATGCAGAGAAATTTGGTGATGATGTAATTAACGCATCCTCGCAAATTCCCATAATTGTGGATTTTTGGGCACCCTGGTGTGAGCCATGTAAAAAACTGACTCCAATGCTCGAAAACCTAGTTCAAGAATATAAGGGACAAGTAAAACTAGTTAAAATTAATATTGATGAAAACCAGGCTCTGGCGCAACAATTGCGCGTCCAATCAGTTCCAATGGTTTATGCGTTCAAGGATGGACGCCCGGCTGATGCATTTAATGGCGCGTTGCCAGAAAGCCAACTTCGGCAGTTTATAGAAAAACTAACCGGGGGAAGTGGGTCGCCTGTGGATCAAGCAATCCAGCAAGCAAACGACCTGTTCGAGGACGGTGATACAGCAAATGCCAGCTCTATATATAATCAAATTTTAGAGGCCGATAGTCTGAATGTTGACGCGCATGCCGGTTTAATGAAGTGTCTCATCGGGGCGGGAGAAACAGAGCAAGCCAGAAACTACTTAACAGGCCTATCCAAAGAACTCTTAACTAATCAAAAAATTATCACGGTCCAAACAGCGTTAGAGCTTGAGGCGCAAACAGCTGGGGCTGGTGATGTTAACGAGGTAAAAAAATTCCTCGAAAACAACCCAGATAGTCACCAGGCCCGTTTTGATTACGCTTTGGCACTATACGGAGCCGGTGAAACGGAGATTGCCATTGAAGAGCTAGTGGAGATTATAAAAAATAATAGAGAGTGGAATGATGATACCGCGCGGCAACAACTTTTTAAAATTTTTGAAGCGTTGGGACCTGCAGACCCCATCACTATCACAGGTCGCCGCAAAATGTCTGCCGTCTTGTTTTCATAATGTATGAACAAAACCCAACCATTAGCGAGGATCCCTTTGGTGTCCCTTTCAACGGTTTACCGACAGAATTACCCGTTTTCCCGCTTCCTGGGGCAATGTTATTGCCATACGGTAGAATGCCGTTAAACATTTTTGAGCCACGATACTTGAAAATGGTTATGGATAGCCTAAAGCAATCGCGACTAATCGGTATGGTTCAGCCGTTGGAACAATTATCCGATCCAATTTCAGAGGAAACAGCTCTTTTCCACGTTGGCTGTGCAGGACGAATTACAGCGTTTGCCGAAAGTGACGATGGGCGGTTTTTGATAACACTTAAAGGCGTTTGTCGTTTCAAGATTAAAAAAGAACTTGAAAAAAACGGGTTTTATCGACGTGTCATTCCAGATTTTTATGCTTTCAAAGAAGACCTGTCATTTGACAGCCCCAATATAAACCGCGAGGGGCTTCTCCCCGTTTTAAAGGACTACTTAGAACTTAAAGGCATCAAGGTTGATATGGCCGATTTTGTTAATATTGAAGATCGTTTTCTGATACCAACGCTCAGTTTGATTAATACCTTTGGTTTTCGCGAAAAACAGGCCATTTTAGAAACACGCAACATCAGTGAAATGGCAACTGTAATAATTTCACTGATGGAAATGGAACTTATGTCGCCAAATAAAGCTTCAACTACGCATTAAAAGGAATTTATTTTATGGCTGTCCCGTCTCTTGATCCTAAATTATTAGAAATCTTAGTCTGCCCGCTAACCAAAACAAACTTAAAATATGATAAAGAAAAACAGGAACTAATCAGCGATAAGGCTAAATTGGCCTACCCTATCAGGGACGGTATACCAGTAATGTTAGCGGATGAAGCTAGAAAATTAGACTAAACTTATAACTATAATTTTATATTATTTTTTGTCACGCGTTCGGCAAAGCTACAATGTTAAAGTGGTTCTCCCTTTAATAGGCGTGGAAGATTACCCGTGGAGCCCATAGCATGTTGCATAAAAACTTTCTTCACTGGATCTAGTTTGTTAATGGCGGCCAGACCAAGATCGCGAGCGAGTTTGATTGGATGAATATCATTTGAAAACAAGCGATTAAGGCCATCCGTCGTCGCCAACATAACCGAGCTGTCAAAACGCCGCCATTTTTGATACTTTTCTAAAAATGTGACGCTCCCTATATCAAAGCCAAGACGCTTCGCGTCAGTTAGAACCTCTGCCAAAGCAGCTACATCGCGAAGACCTAAATTCAAACCCTGCCCAGCAATTGGGTGTATTCCATAAGCAGCATCACCAATTAATGCCAACCGCTCTGAAATGCGTGTTTCCACATACTGCAAAGACAGGGGGTAAGCCCATCGAGGTCCAACAAACGTTGAATCCCCGAGATGTTCCCCAAACCGGCGTTTGAACTCATTGGTGAAATCTGCTTGGGGTAAATTTAAAATTATCTTTGCTACTTCACTTTTTTCTGTCCAAACAATTGAAGACCTGTTTGTTCTCCCCTGTTTTCCGCGTAGCGGTAAAATTGCAAATGGTCCTGATGGCAAAAAATGTTCATGCGCTACTTTATTATGTGAAAGCGCGTGATCAACTGTTAGAACAATCGCTGTCTGGGGATATGACCGGGTTGTACACTTAATTCCAGCAATCTCTCTAATTTTTGAACCTCTGCCATCAGCGCCAACAACAAGACCGGCTTCAACTTGACTACCGTTCGTTAAAACAGCATTAACACCCCCAGCCACGCGCGAAAGGTGTTGGATTTTACATGGGGCTACAAAAGTAGTGTTTTTATTAGTTGCTATTTTAGCCATGCATGCCTGCCTAAAATGCCTGTTTTCTACCATAAAGCCTAAAGCCTCGCATAAAACATCTTCATGACTGTAATGAAGAAAAAGGCTAGATCCACCGTCCGCCACGCGAATATCCTTTATTGGCATAAACTTATGTTTTAAGTACTGCCATATACCAATTTCTTCTAACATTTTTTGGGGTGTCGCGGCTATTGCCGATGCGCGACCGTCAAATTCGTTACCCGCCTGAACCAACGGATCAACCTGATCAACAAGAATAACTTTAAACCCAACACCAGAAAGTGCGATAGCAAGACAGCTCCCCACCATCCCAGAGCCAACAATTAACACATCCGTTTTATAGCTCTTATGATGATTATTAGGCATTTAATAGAATTGCACCGCAAAAAGATACTTGTCCAGCAACAAGTTCTTTTAGAGCCTATAATTTTTTGCCTAAATAATAATCAGATGCGCGTCGATGCCCATTAAATAGGCGATCGGGCTGCGTTGTCCTGCTGTTTTAGTTGATAAAACAACCAAGTGATTGAAAAGTCGAATAATAAACGTTTATCAAAAACCGGCATGGTTTTTGAGTGGTTACGTTATACGTGAGCCACCGGCAAAGCTGAACGGCTCTAATCAAATCTTTCTTGAAGATATAAAGATAGAATACAGTGGAGAAAACATCATGCTTTGTTTTAAACTAAAGTTTATAACAATTTCATATATTGTATTTCTTTCCGGCCTCTTACTCCTAAGCCCTGTCGAGGCCATGGCAGCAGAAAAGCTAAGCGAGGGTAATACTGCTTGGATTATGACAGCAACCGCACTGGTATTATTTATGACAATGCCGGGGCTCGCGCTATTTTACGGAGGGTTGGTTCGGTCAAAGAACGTATTATCAGTGTTAATGCAATGTTTTGCTGTTTGTTGTGTGGCCTCGATTGTTTGGTTTGTTGTCGGGTATTCAATAGCTTTTGGAGAGGGTAACCTTTGGTGGGGGGGGCTTTCTAAAATATTCTTAAATGGCGTAACCACTGAAACTTTATCTGGCAGTATTCCTGAAAATGTATTTTTTATGTTCCAGATGACGTTTGCAATCATCACCCCGGGTTTAATTGTAGGCGCTTATGTTGAACGTATTAAATTTAGTGCTGTTCTTTTTTTTACCGCACTTTGGAGCATTTTTGTTTACGCCCCATCAACCCACTGGATTTGGGGGGGGGGGGTTTTTAAGTGATCTAGGTTGGGCAAGTTCAGCCCTTAAAGGCTTTGCAACTATGGACTTTGCAGGTGGGCTTGTTGTTCACGCAAATGCCGCTGTCGCAGCACTTGTGATAGCCAAAGTGCTGGGTTCTCGCAAAGGGTTCCCAAGCGAACTCCGACCACCCCATAATCCCGGCTTAGTAATGATCGGAGCCGCCATGTTATGGGTTGGTTGGTATGGTTTTAATGCGGGCTCAGCTCTAGCAGCGGACGGAAGTGCCGGTATGGCCATGACGGTAACACATATTTCAGCTGCTACTGCCTGCTTGGTTTGGATCTTAATTGAGTATATTAAGTTTGGAAAACCAAGTTTAGTTGGCATAGCAACCGGTGCAATCGCCGGATTAGCAACCATTACGCCAGGCTCTGGTTTTGTTAGCCCAGTTGGCGCGCTAGTATACGGCGCGCTCTCTAGCATCGTCTGTTTCTATATGATTACCATTGTTAAAAACAAGTGGAAGATAGACGATTCTCTAGACGTTTTTGCCGTTCACGGAATAGGCGGTATTCTCGGTATACTTTTGACCGGCATTTTCGCAGATTTAAGCCTGGGTGGCAACGGGCTTGAAACCGGCGTTAGCATCAAAGCAGCGTTTTTTGGTCAGCTATTAGCTACTATAATAACAATAGCCTGGGCCGGTCTCATGAGTTATATTTTACTTAAAGTCACTCAATTATTTTTTGGCTTGCGGGTAACAGAGGATGAAGAAATTGAAGGGCTTGATATTACCTCGCACGGTGAGCGCGGTTACGACTTATAGTCCAACCCAACAAAAAAGGGCTTGACGATTAAACCCTCTAAACTAGATACAATATGCGAGGCGCTAATGACAATAGGGGTGGTGGGCTTAACAACCAGCGAGGTCTCTGGGTTTAGCGGGCAAAAAGGTACTGCTATAGTTTACAGTGGCGCAGACCACACAATTAATTTTACACCAAAATAAAAATCAACGGGGCTCTTTTGGGTTCCTTTTTCTTGGGGCCTCAATTGGTGGTGAAATCTTTGTACACGAATTAGCCGCCGTTATCAGAATCCAAACAGGTCGACGTGGCGAAGAGACCCAATAAGACAATATTAAACCATAGTCACTTGTGATGATTATCAAAAATAGATAAAATATATTTTGTTAGATAACCTCAAATTGGTGCGGGGTCAAAAATTTTAAAGCGATTAAACTTATGTATAATACCAATCTTGATAAACTTACAGACTATCCTTTTGATCGACTGAGAGCTTTGTTGAAGGATGTTAAGGGACCTATTAAAAAATTACCCATGATCATGTCTTTGGGTGAGCCACAGCACCCCCCTCCTCGTCTTTTAACAGAAACCGTCAACAAAAATGCCGACCTATGGGCCAAATATCCTCCCGTAGCTGGAACGCCTGATATGTTAAATGCCATCAAAGATTGGTTGATCGGTCGCTATGGTTTAAACGCAGATACAATTAGCACCGCAAAAAATATTATTGCCGTTTCTGGCACCCGAGAGGCACTTTATATGGCTGGGGCCATTTCAATCCCGCCGCAAAAACACAAACAACAGCCAATTGTGTTGATCCCAAACCCCTTTTATCAAGTCTATATTGGTTCAGCTTTGATGAACCAATCAAAGCCCGTTTACATGCCTGCAACTGCAGAAAATAGTTTTTTACCCGACTTTCACTCGCTTGACGAAGAAACGTTAACCCGCACAGCCTTAGCCTTTTTATGCTCCCCTTCAAACCCCCAAGGGGCCGTGGCCAGCCTAAAATATTTAAAAGGGGCTATCTTGTTAGCACGAAAGTATGATTTTGTTTTAGCCATTGATGAGTGCTATGCAGAAATTTATGACACAACTCCGCCACCGGGCGGGCTGGAAGCCTGCAAAGCCTTAGGCGGTGGCTATCAAAATGTCTTGGTTTTTCACTCTCTTTCTAAGCGCTCAAGTGCCCCAGGCCTGCGATCAGGCTTTGTTGCTGGCGATCAGAATTTAATTCAAAACTTTAAAACTCTACGAAACTACGGCGGGGCTTTAATTCCTGGCCCGCTCCAAGCAGCTTCTGCCGCGTTATGGAAAGACAATACACATGTTGAAAAAAACCGAGCCCTCTACCGTCAAAAGTTTAACTGTGCTGATCAGATACTTGCTGGCCGATTCGACTACTATAGACCTGCGGGCGGTTTCTATCTTTGGTTAAACGTAGGGAATAGCGAAGAAATCACTAAAACACTTTGGGGAAAAGCTGGTGTTAGAGTAATACCGGGAAACTACCTGGCACAAACAGATGTGTCTGGGACAAACCCAGGGGCGGGATTTATTCGTATTGCTCTAGTTCAAAAACCGGAGTTTATCCAAGAAGCCTTAAATCGCATCATTGAAACATTATAAAAAACAACTTGTGTGTATCTACATTTGATCAATAACTTACGCTTTTCAATTATTAAACTTTGTTAAAGAATAGATTAATATCAAAGGCTTGGTGCCGTTTGTTAACAATCTTTAAATAAAGTCTGTGTAAAGTAAAATAATGACTCAATCAACAACATCAGTAAATCCGAGAACAAATGGAACACCCTCTGTTTTTAAATTTCTTTCCCGGTTGTTTCCTAAAAGTTTTATGGATTTAGCTGTGCGGCGAATAAAAGAGTTCGGTGGCATGGTTCTGATTTTAGTCGGCTTCATACTCGTTATTTCTATTTTAAGTTATCACCCTTCGGACCCTTCATTAAACAGTTCAACAAGCGGTCCCGTTAAAAACATGTTTGGCTTGACTGGATCATACTCAGCAGATTTTTTGCTACAAGTATTCGGCATTGTTGCACTCCTGCCCAGCCTAATTTTTAGTGCCTGGGGTTGGCGTTTTTTAAATAAAAAAAACATTCGCTTCATTTGGCTTCGTATTCTAGCGCTAATTACCGGGCTACTTTTAGCTTCAATAGCTTTTTCGGTTTTCACCCCTCCCGAAGCCTGGCCTCTCCGCAGCGGCATTGGCGGCGTTGCAGGGCAAACGTTGTTTCTCCAAACAGTCACAGCAATAGAGGACCTGGGGTTTTTATATAGCACTATATTTGTTGCTATTTTAAGTGGTTTGTTAAGTATTGCTATTTTAATTTTTGCAGGTGGTTTAGATCGTTCAGAGTGGGCCACCTTAGGGCGCGGGATACAATCAAGCGCTTTAATTTGGCGCTTCATAGTATCCTTAACTCGCCAAAAAAAGGCGCTTAGAGAACGGGAAGAGCCAACATTTGGAGTAAATAAAAAAGAAAACGAAAGTGCTGTTAAAGACCCCGACAAAGCAACTTTTAACAGCCCGTCTAGCTCTAGTTCTACAGCTACAAAGTCGAGCAAACTGATTATTACAGAAAAAACAAAAAAAGTGCTGGCCGGCGCGCGTTCCAAAGATGCAGGACAAGGGACATTTAATCTGCCCGCTTCAAATATTTTTCAATTGCCTCCTTTGGATATTCTAGAGGCACCGCCGGTAACAACAAAAATTGATGGAGCAGATAAAAGTGCCTTAGCACAAAACGCTAAGTTCTTAGAGGGCGTTCTCCAAGACTTTGGTGTTAAAGGAACAATAGTAAATGTACGCCCAGGACCTGTAGTAACACTCTACGAGTTGGAGCCTGCCCCTGGAACAAAAACATCTCGGGTCGTGGGGCTCTCTGACGATATAGCAAGGTCAATGTCTGCTTTGTCCGTCAGAATTGCAGTTGTGCCCGGACATTCAGTTATCGGTATAGAGTTGCCTAATGAAAAAAGAGACACTGTTTTTTTTCGGGAGCTTTTAGCCTCAGCCGCCTATGAGAAAACAAACTTAGAGCTCCCTCTGGTTCTAGGAAAAGATATTGGGGGCTCGCCTTGTGTTGTAGACCTCGCCCGAATGCCACATTTATTAATTGCCGGAACCACAGGGTCTGGTAAATCAGTGGCAATTAATACAATGATTTGCTCCTTGCTCTTTCGCCTAAACCCTGATGAATGCAAATTTATAATGGTGGATCCAAAGATGTTAGAATTGTCGGTTTATGACGGGATACCTCACCTGTTAACTCCCGTTGTCACAGAGCCTAACAAAGCAGTAACTGCTTTGAAGTGGGCCGTTAGGGAAATGGAAGACCGGTACCGACTAATGTCGCAAATGGGCGTGAGAAATATTCTAGGCTATAATGCGCGCATGAGTGAGGCTATAAAAAAGGGTGAAAACCTAGTTCGACGGGTTCAAACCGGCTTTGATGAAGCGGGAATGCCAATATATGAAGACCAGCCACTCGGCACGGATCCACTACCTCTTATTGTAATTGTTGTAGATGAAATGGCAGACCTTATGATGGTCGCGGGTAAAGATATAGAAGCGTTGATCCAGCGACTAGCTCAGATGGCACGCGCGGCCGGGATTCACTTAATTATGGCAACACAACGCCCATCAGTTGATGTAATCACCGGCACAATTAAGGCAAACTTTCCAACAAGAATTAGTTTCCAAGTGACGTCTAAAATTGACAGCAGAACAATCCTTGGTGAGCAAGGTGCTGAACAGCTACTAGGCCAAGGCGACATGCTCTATATGGCCGGTGGTGGACAAATTACACGCGTTCACGGGCCCTTTGTAAGCGACAGTGAGGTTGAACAAATCGTAAACGCTTTGAAAGCACAGGGTGATCCGAAATATATCGAGGCGGTTACTAAAGATATTGAGGACAGTTCAAGTTCAACCGGGGCCAGCGCAACCGAGAATGGCGATAAGTTGTATGATGAGGCCGTGGCTATTGTTGCTCAAGAAGGAAAGGCATCTACTAGTTTAATTCAGCGCCGCCTTCAGATCGGTTATAACAGAGCGGCACGAATCATAGAGCAAATGGAGGCTCAGGAGATTATTGGCAAAGCTGACCGTGTTGGGCGCCGGGAAGTTCTTATAGGTACTCATTAGGACTTTATTTGCCATTTGAACATTGATGTGGTTTACCTTTTATAACTTTATTAATACAGCAAATAGGTTTAAAAAATCACCTGCATCTAACTAGGCCCACTTTTAATGCCCTTACATAAACTAATAAAAATACTTTTTTTTTCGTCTATCATCCTAATTCCAGGTGTTTCATCATCCCAACCAAATTCTATAAAATTTAGTCTAGAACAAAAAAAAGACTTACAGCGCATAGAAATCTATCTAAATGAAATGAAAACCTTACGCGCAGATTTCTTGCAGGTTTCTTCAAATGGCGCCGTGGCGACGGGTAAATTACTCATGCAACGCCCAGGTAGGATACGATTTGAGTATGACCCCCCTAGTCCCATTATGTTAATTGCAGATGGGTATTTTCTTAGGTACGTCGATAAAGACTTGGAACAGGTTACACACATATGGCTAGAAGATACTCCCATCGCATTTTTACTCGAGGACGATTTAAAACTGAGTGGTAGTTTAACCGTGACTAAATTTTCAAGAAACGCAAACCTATTAACCACAACTATAAACAAGACAAAAGAACCTGAAAAAGGTACTATTTCTCTCGTTTTATCAGACAAGCCCCTTGCCTTGAAACAATGGGTAATTAAAGATGCGCAAGGAATTACCACGACGATCACACTTAACAACCACGAACGACCAATGAAAATAAACCCCGCCCTGTTTGAGCTGAACTACCAAACAAAAAAGAAATAAGGTGGTGATATGAAGAAATATTATTTATAGTCCAATTTGCAAATAATTGACTTTGTTTTAACATGGTAGCCAAATGAAAATTACCACCTGGAATATAAACAGTGTGCGCCTTCGTTTATCAAGTCTGGCGCGGCTTATTACACAGGTTTCTCCTGATATTATATGCCTTCAAGAAACAAAGGTCCGAGACGAATTATTTCCTGTCAAGGATGTCGAGGCACTTGGCTATCCCTACCAAGCCATTTCAGGCATGAAGGGATATAATGGGGTCGCTATTTTATCAAAATGGCCGTTGATTAAGATAAAAACGAAAGTGTGGTGTAAGAAGGCAGATTGCCGGCATGTGTTTGCAACAATCAACAAAAAAGGTGTTAGGCCTATTGAAATACATAATTTTTACGTGCCGGCTGGAGGTGATATACCTGACCCAGAGAAAAATATAAAATTTGCACACAAACTACAGTTCTTAAAAGAGGTTGCAAAGTGGCAAGAAAGTCGGAGGAGTAGCCCTTCCGCGCAAGTCTTAGTGGGGGATTTAAATATAGCACCCCTACCGACAGACGTTTGGTCGCATAAACAGTTATTAAAAGAGGTGTCTCATACACCTGTGGAAACAAAAGCGTTAGAACACCTCCTGCTAGCAGGCTCGTGGACCGACGCAGTTAGAGAGATAATTCCACCAGAAGAGCCTTTATTTACCTGGTGGAGTTACCGCTCGAAAGACTACACAAAAAACAATCGCGGGCGCAGGTTAGATCATATTTGGATAACTGGCACTTTAAAAAAACATATCTCTGAAATAGATGTGTTTCACGCTACACGGGGCTGGGAAAAACCATCAGATCATGTTCCCGTAACAATTACACTTGCAGTATAGCAGTGTTTTTAACAAACAACGCGATAGCCGTTAGGTTTAGTAACTAATATTTGCGCATTTGACGGATCTTCCTCAATTTTTTGACGCAGGCGGTACACATGGGTTTCAAGTGTGTGGGTTGTGATACCAGGATTATAGCCCCAAACCTCCCCCAGAAGCTTGTCTCTTGAGACTACGGCACCATCGGCTAAATATAAAAATTTAATGATAGCCGTTTCCTTTTCTGTTAATCTAATTTTATGTTCATTGCGATTATCCAACATTGACTTATCCAAAGGTCTAAAGCTATAGGGGCCTATTTGAAATACGGCGTGCTCACTTTGCTCCGTTTCGCGTATTCGAGCACGAAGGCGCGCCAGTAAAACTCGAATTTTAAACGGTTTTATAACGTAATCGCTGGCGCCCGCATCTAGCGCAGAAATGGCATCGACGTCTTCAACGGACCTGGAGAGCATAACAATGGGTGATGTCATGCCGTTTTTTCGCATTGTCCGACAAACATCGCGTCCATCAATATCAGTCAGACCAACCTCCATAATAATTAGATCATAATGCTGCGTTAGCGTTTTATCTATTGCGGTTTGCCCATTATTGACACCATCAGTTATAAATTCACCCTCGGCCTCTAATTGTTCCTTTAATATTTCTTGTAAATCTATATCGAAATCAACGATTAGAATTTTTTTAACCCTGGTCATACTTAGCCCCTAAAATAAATTATGTAACTTTAGGTAGGATGTTTTAATTTTTAATATTTTACAACGAGTATCAAAAATAAGTAAGCCTTATTAATTGATAGAATTAGCAAGTACAGTTTTACAATGAACGGAAATTAAACGGTGGGGCTTATCAGGGTGAGACATGGTTGATTTAGGTATAGGATAATTAGTTCAGCCGAATAAAGTCTAAAGTTAAGGAATACCTGTTGGCATAAGATTTGCTAGTCTCTATATATAAATTAAACAGAGAAAAGGGACATTAATGTTAGAAAAAGAAGTGCCGCGAGCTGTTGATGCACCCAAAACCACTAATTTTAGCTTGGAAAAATCAACTCTCGTTAGAGGAAAAGCGTTTGAACCCTTTGGCAAAGATGGCGTATCATTCTTAGACTTTCTAGATATTATTAACCCCTTGCAACATATTCCCTTGGTTGCAACGCTGTACAGAAAAATAACAGGTGATGAAATTGATCCTGGAAGCAGACTGGCTGGGAGTGCCCTTTATGGTGGAGCGCTTGGTGCCGTTACATCATTAATTGATGTCATGATTGAGTTTAATACAGGGCGGGATATTGGCGAACACGCCTTGGAGGTAGCAGGTCGTGACAATATAAAGCCAGAAAACACCCCGCTTATGGAAGAAAAGAAAAAGGAAGAAAATCCAATGTCTATGGGTAATTCTAGGCCCGGTTTTTTAACAAACAAAACGGCCTCAGAGGATTTACATCCTGACATCCCCCAGAATGGTTTGAACAACCCTTTTCTGGCGGAACAACGGGCTGACTATCAAACAACAGCAGCGGCGTTACTCAAAAAAATAGACGCTGGCATAAAAATTGATGAGAAAATGAGGTTCACAGGGAAAGTACAAAACCATTATGCTACTGGAGCGTACAATGAGGCTTTCTATTTAAAATAATGCATCCACTTAATAAAAAAATACTATCCAAAACTAATAAAAAGGAAATACGTAATTTTCACGTCTAAAGAAAAAAACAGCACTATTATAACCGTTAGTCCCGAGGGGACTCTTTGTTTTGCAAATAAAGTATATAGGTGCGCACTTGGAGAATTCGGAGTAATAACAGATAAAAGAGAGGGTGATGGAGCAACACCGGCCGGAACATTCCCGATTAGAGAAGTTCTTTATCGACCAGATCGAGTGGCCAAGCCTAAAACAGGATTAAAAGTATCGCCCTTAAAACCAAATGACGCATGGAGCGATGATCCAAAAGATATAGACTATAACAAGAGGGTTTCACTGCCACACAGTGTCCAGGTGGAGCGGTTGTGGCGAAAAGATAAACTCTACAATATTATCGTTGTTATTGGCTATAATGATAAACCCGTGAAAAAACTGAAGGGTAGCGCTGTTTTTTTACACGTTGCAAAAGATGGGTTTAAACATACAAGGGGTTGCGTGGCGTTAAAGCAAAGAGATTTATTGGAAATAATTACCGCTCCGGCACCTCCCGAATACATTACCATATTACCCCCACGATTGGTTTGAGTGCGGTCGCCGCAACTCCAAACCTAATGCCCGGCTCGTGGTATTAGACACACTAAATTCCAGCGAAACAATTAGTTGGTTCGGGAGCCAAAAATAGCCCTGCCTATTCGGACATATGTGGCGCCAAATTGGATCGCCGTCTCGTAGTCGGCACTCATGCCCATACTTAATTCTTTAATATTATTCCGTTCAGCAATTTTGCGTAGCAAACCAAAATGGAGCGCGGGCTCTTCGTCTGTGGGTGGAATACACATTAAGCCGTCTACCGGAAGGTTTAATGTGGTTATACATGTCTGAATGAAACCATCCGCTTCCGCTGGAAAAACGCCAGCTTTTTGGTGTTCTTCGCCCGTATTCACTTGAATAAAACAACGAATTTTACGGCCTGTATCTTTTATATGCCGGGAAACAGCCGTGGCTAGCTTTAACCGGTCAATTGTTTCAATCACATCAAACAGACTAACAGCGACGGCTGCCTTGTTGGTTTGTAGTGGACCAATGAGGTGAAGTTGTGTGTCAGGATAAAGTCGTTTCAAATCCAACCATTTTTGCTCGGTTTCCTGGACGCGATTTTCACCAAATAATCGCTGGCCAGCTTTTAGCGCCCGCTCAATTACATCTCGTGGTTTGGTTTTTGATACAGCGACTAGCTTTGTAGCATTTTCTAATCTGTGGTTATCTCTAAGCGCACCGTCAATAGCTTGTTTAACGGCATTTAAGTTTTTATCAATTGCTTCTAAAGGAGTCATCTTAGATTTTAGTCCCGGTTGAAATAAACTATACTGTATATCATGACGACACACTCGTTACCAACAATTGCGCGTTTACTCAATGCAAGATCCGGGCTCTTGCAGATGCCGCCCATGTTTTATATGACAGACCAGGGGCGGGCGCCGGACCCCTTACTGAGTATTAACCAATTAGGCCCAGGAACCGGTGTTATCTTTCGCCATTACGATACCAAATCAAGGTTTGAATTAGGGCTTACGGTTAAAAACGCATGCCGGGATAGAGGTTGTTTGTTTTTAGTTGCGGGGGATCCTTCGTTGGCACACAAACTCAATGCAGACGGATTACATCTTCCAGAATATATGTTATTAAATCCTCCATTAAAAATTAGGCTGTGGCGCCAACGCTCCAACAAAATACTAACGGCGTCGGCCCACTCCCAAAAAGCACTTGTAAAATGTGCGGCGTTGCCTATCGATGCGGCGCTACTCTCACCTGTTTTTCCAACAGACAGTCATTTAAACAAAAAAACGCTTGGAATTTCCAAATTCCAGAGGCTTGCTAGACAAACGCATGTTCCAATATATGCTCTAGGTGGAATTAACGACAAAAATGCCATCCAATTAATAAATAGCCCTGCTATTGGGATCGCCGGAATTAGTGCACTGTTACCAAGCTAAATTAATTGATTCCGAATTTTGACATAGAAAAAGGGGAGCAATTTCTTGCTCCCCTTAAATTCTTAGCTAAAGTTGCTATATCTTAGAAAGCAACGTTAATTCCACCTATAATAGCAACACCTTTGTTACTATTACCGGCAGTAAGTAGCTCGTCTTTCCAGTTTACGTCTTGGATAGTACCAAGAAGATCAACACCAGGTGACATAGCGTACTTCATACCTAAGCTATACTTCGTAACGGTATCATCACCAGTTACGGTTACAGACAATGGCATCACATACTTAAAATAGGCGCCGGAAAGTGTTATGTTTCCTTGAGCCCATTGAACGCCATAGTTATAAGACTTGGCTTCCAGACTGCTGTCCGCGCCTGTAGTGGCCATTGAAATGCCCGCTGCATCGCTACCAGTAGCCCTAGTTTCTAAATAACCAGCACCAAGCGTCCAAGCACCGAGTGTTGCATTACCACTTATTGTATAGTTGTCAGTTGAAGCGGTTCCAGCACTTATAGACCAAGTGGTGACTGAAGCATTAATTGTATTTGCACCCATCTTACCAGTATAATTAAGAGCAAGATCGACTTGACTGGATTCTGGAGAGTTTCCGCCATCTACAATCATAGCATTGTTATTAGTGGTACTTGGTACCCAAGATCCACCAAGAGTGAAGCCTGAAAATGGTAGTGACGTGTAACGAATTTTCATGTGATCGCCACCGCCAATATTATTACCAGCACCCGCACCAACTTTACTAGCAGCTGGTCTTACGATCCACTCAGATGCGTCAGGGCCAGTTATGCCGATTGCGCCAGTATGTGGAGCGCCTCTATACATGATTGCGGAAGCAGCAGATGCACTACCAATGGCAACAGTACCGAAATTACCGCCAACAGTTATAAAGCTTTGATCAATAGAAGCTGCGCTAGCTTGATCCGTTTCAAGTTCAACAACAACACCGACATTAAGTCCGTTACTTGTTTTAGTGCTGCCTTTAAAATGAATCTCTGAATTCGTTTTAATGTCTCTAGCGGCATAAGAAGGCGATCCCGTACCTGCTACTCTATTTTCAAATTTAGTTGACTGAGTTGCATGACCGATTAACGCTTTATAACTACCAGAAATACCCAAGGATACTTTTTTCGCCTTTGAAGCAGCCAACGTATCGGTTGACCCCAAAGCCAAAACACTTGCAGCTACGAGAGCTGAAGTAAGAAAGAGTGATTTTTTCATTTTCTTCTCCTAAATATTCCCCGGCCTTGAGACATTCGCTGCCTCGAAATAAAACAAATAACCGAGAAATTTCTTATGCTGCTATTAACCATGGTGGCCCTCCCGGGTCAACTGTCGCACGGCCCAAGTAGTGCGTTTAGTTTTAATGTGTTACTTTTATGCAACAACGGTGCGCAGCTAGCGGTACTAGTGATAAACGTTTTGTGGGGGTGTGATATATTTACAAACTTTGTGTTTGTTTTGTGGCTGAGCCCGTAGCCGTTTGGCTAAAATAAATTGGCTAGAGGTTTTTGTTTTATCAAATCACCCAATTTACTCTGAATTTTGGGTTGCTGAGTTATTGTTTAATGCTAATGTATAGTACAATCTATCTTTGGGGGCTTTAAAACATCAAAAGGCCTTAGTTTGGGATCACCAATTAAATGTTAAAATGTTTTTATAAGCTTACTTGTGTCAAAATAAAGTATTTCAGGATTAGTGGTCTAGTGGTTGTTTTGGCCTCGGGAATTATTTTAATTTCTTGTGCAGGTCTAGAGTTACCGAAACCAGACCCCGCTCAGGAAGAGCCGAAAAGAGAGACGATTTTTGGTGATGGGGGGATCGGCCTGTTTGGCAACAACAGCGCGCGCAGCGACGGCGGCGGTCCTTCTATTGGTGTTAATGTGTTTTTATGGCGCGCAACACTAGACACACTGTCGCTTTGGCCCATCAGTTCTGCGGACCCTTTTGGCGGTGTCATTCTTACAGATTGGTATTCCACGCCTCAGGCGCCCAAAGAACGATTTAAAATGAATGTTTATATTCTAGATAGGGCACTAAGGTCCGACGGTGTTAGGGTCTCGGTGTTTAGACAGTCTCGTGACGCCAATAATAACTGGCAAAGCTTACCCGTGCAGCCCGGAACCTCAACAAAAATTGAGGACGCCATTCTCACGAGAGCGCGCCAATTTCGCGGCAGTGTTAGAAAATAGGCAAAAATTTTTACAATACTTGCCTCAGGGGTGGGTTCTAAGAGACAAGAGGGCTCTATGACACGTTATAATTTCAAGGAATCAGAGGCCCGTTGGCAAAAAAAATGGCAGGAAAAAAAGTCATTTGAGGTTTCAGAGGATAAGACACGGCCCAAATATTACGTTTTAGAAATGTTTCCCTACCCGTCGGGACGCATTCACATGGGCCACGTGCGCAATTATACGCTTGGCGACCTCGTTGCGCGTTACAAACGTGCTAAAGGCTTTAACGTCCTTCATCCAATGGGGTGGGATGCCTTCGGTCTCCCGGCAGAAAATGCAGCGCTTGCGAACAACATCGCGCCGGATGAGTGGACCAAACAAAACATAGATACAATGCGTAATCAATTAAAATCAATGGGCCTTTCATATGATTGGACCAGAGAGTTTGCAACATGTTCACCGGATTACTACGCGCACGAGCAAAAAATGTTTATAGACTTTATTAATGCGGGTTTGGCATATCGAAAAAAATCGTGGGTGAATTGGGACCCACAGGAAAAAACAGTCCTGGCAAATGAACAAGTGATCGATGGTCGAGGTTGGAGGTCTGGCGTACAGGTTGAAAAAAAAGAGCTGACGCAGTGGTTTCTGAAAATTACAGAGTATGCAGACGATCTCCTCAATTCAGTTAAAGCTCTCGATGGCTGGCCAGAACGCGTTCGCGTTATGCAAGAAAATTGGATCGGGCGTTCCGAGGGGATGAGAATTAAATTCGAGCTTGCTGGTCGAGAAGATTACATTGAAGTTTTCACCACACGCGCCGACACATTATTTGGAGCATCATTTTGTGCCTTATCCGCCCACCACCCGCTATCTAGACAACTAGCAGAAAAAAGCCCCGGTTTAGCAGCCTTTATCGTCGAGTGTGACCGCCTGGGGACGAGCGAAGCAGCAATAGAAACAGCTGAGAAACAAGGGTTTGATACGGGCTTAAGGGTTGAGCACCCTCTCAAAAAAGGTAGCTTTCTTCCCGTCTATGTCGCCAATTTTGTTTTAATGGAGTACGGAACCGGGGCAATCTTTGGCTGCCCGGCCCACGATCAAAGGGATCTTGATTTCGCACGGAAGTACGACTTGTCAGTTGTTCCTGTTGTCGCTCCCAAACACGCAGATGCCGAAACCTTTGAAGTTTTTGCGGAAGCTTACACGGGTGAGGGCGTCCATATTAACTCGGGTTTTTTAGATGGTAAAAAAACCGTAGAGGCTTTGGACCTGGTTAAGAAGAAGCTCGAAGCGCTTAAAATTGGAACACACGAAATAAATTATCGCCTGCGTGACTGGGGAATATCGAGGCAACGCTACTGGGGGTGTCCAATCCCAATAATCAATTGCGATGGTTGTGGGCCGGTTACCGTTCCTGAAGACCAGTTGCCCGTTAAACTTCCAGAGGATATTAGTTTTGAAAAAGCGGGAAACCCACTAAAGAACCACCCAACATGGCAACACGTAAAATGTCCCGTTTGTAAAAAACCTGCATTCAGGGAAACGGATACGTTTGATACGTTTTTTGAGTCATCGTGGTATTTTGCACGGTTTTGTTCGCCTCATTCAAGCCGGGGGCTCGAAAAAGACGCGGTGGACCATTGGATGCCTGTGGATCAATATATAGGGGGTATTGAGCACGCAGTTTTACACCTCCTGTATTCGCGCTTTTTTACTCGAGCGTTGCAACGGTGTGGTTATGTGAATGTAAAAGAACCCTTTGAAAATTTAATGACCCAAGGCATGATTTGTCATGAAACCTATCAAAACTCAGATGGGGTTTGGCTGTTACCAGAAGAAGTTAAAAAAGGGAAACACGGCAAATTTATATCGGCTCATGACGGTTCTATCGTTAAAAAAGGCCGGTCCGAGAAAATGAGTAAGTCAAAGAAGAATGTTGTTGATCCAGAGGTAATTATTGGCGAATACGGCGCGGATACAGCACGTTTATTCATGTTGTCTGACAGCCCTCCCGATCGAGATCTTGACTGGACTGAAGCAGGTATTGAGGGTGCTTGGCGGTACATAAACCGATTATGGCGAATGGTCTCGGAGCCAAAAATACCCCTAGGGGCAAAAGGGGCGCTAGCACCTAAAAACCTTACAAAGGATATGAAAACAATCCAACGGGCTGTACATCAAACAATTTATAATGTTGGAGAGGATCTAGAGAAATTTCGCTTTAACAAAGCCATTGCCCGTGTTCGAGAGTTAACCAATAAATTGGACGCTATGACCGGAGAAGATGTTGGGGCGCCGTGGATGTATACTGTTGGAATAGAAACAGTCATAAGATTAATTGCGCCGATCATTCCGCATATAGCCGAGGAAATGTGGCAGGAACTGGGACATGCGACGCTGGTGACAGAGACGGCCTGGCCCGACTATGATAAATTAATGTTAGTTGAAAACACTGTTGTTGTGGGTATTCAGGTAAACGGAAAAATTAGAGGAACCGTGGAGTTGCCAACAGATTGCGATCAAGCAACCGCTGAAAAAATCGGTTTAACGCTGGGACCAGTTATGGCGGCAATAGGAGCTAAGAAAATTCGGAAAATTATATTTGTAGCCAATAGGATTTTAAATGTTGTGGTGTAAAAGAACTCGGATAATTTGTAGCTTAGTAATTATTTCGGCGTGTGGCTTTCAACCTGTTTTAAAAAAAGGCGCGACGTCTTTGCTAGAAAGTGAGATGCGTTATATCGAGATTACCCCAATTGCAGATCGAATTGGTCAAATGCTGCGGAGCCATCTAGTTCAAGAGATAACACCATTAGGTAAATCACTTACTACTAAGTATAGACTAAGGGTAACATTAAAAGAGACTAAGCAAAACTTGGCAATTAAGAAATCCGAGGTTGCGACAAGGGCCAATCTTTATTTTGTCGCGATATATGAATTAACGATGAAATCAAATGGGCGACTGCTGGTCAAAGGTCAAAGTCACATGACAACCAGTTTTAATATCTTAGCGGAACCGTTTAGTACAATGGTGGCAGAGAAAAATGCTCGTGCTAGAGCGGTTCGAGAAATAAGTTTAGACATAGGCCTTAAAACAGCGAGTTTTTTTAGAACGAATAATAGTTGGGGTAAAAAGCCCGCGTGAAATTTAACGGGAAACAACTCGCTAGTTTTTTAAAGGTGCCGGACCCCTCCTTTCGAGTTATTTTATGCTATGGCTCAGACCAGGGTTTAGTACATGAGCGAACCCAAGCCCTGTTAAAAACTAAAGTCGAAGATCCCAATGACCCGTTTCGCGTGAGCCATTTAACGGGCGGAGAAATTAAAAAGGATCCAACCCGCCTGTATGACGAAATATCTACACAATCGCTAATTGGTGGAGAGCGGGTTATTTTAATTAAGCTTGGGGGGGAGGATATTGCAAAACACGTCGGTTCTTGTCTCGAAGACCACGATTCGCCGTTAATTATAATAGAGGCCGGATCATTGGGGCCAAAATCACCGCTCCGGAAGCTGGTAGAAAAAAATAAAAATGCGATCACTATAGCCAGCTATTTAGATGATGCACATGGTCTAAGTAAATTGATCGATACAATGGTTAGAGAAAGCGGGAAAATAATTGCCCGGGAAGGAAAAAACTATTTAATTAATAACATTGGCTCGGATCGATTGGTTTCGAGATCAGAACTAGATAAACTTATAACTTATATGGGTGTAGATACAGAAATTACATTAAATGACGTGCTAGCAATTGTGGGGGATAATGGAGCGTTTTCACTCGATAAAATTACATATCCCGTTGCAAGTGGCAATCACCTAGAAACTGAAATAAATCTGCAGCGAGCCTTTAAAGAAGGTCAAACACCAATAACAGTATTAAGGGCGACTATACGGCATTTTTATAAATTGCAGCTTGCCTTAAGCTATATGGAAAAGGGCCAAACACCGCGCGATGCCTTGCGGGCGATTAAACCACCGATTATGTACTTGTTTGTTGACCAGTTTATTCAGCAGTTAGAAAAATGGTCTGGGCCTAAAATAGACAGGGCTTTGGCTCTATTATTGGATGCCGAGATAAAGTGTAAAACCACAGGGTTCCCTGTAAAAGCGGTTTGTGGTCGGGCGTTGATGAGCCTTTCACAGGCTGTTAGAAAATAGTTTCTAAATCTTGATGTTTTACCGAGTTGTTACGTGTAACAATTCATGTACGGCTGTTTTAATACCCCCGTATTATACCCCAAAACATACCTCCGTTGTTAGCTCTAAAAAATTGCGCCGCCGCCGCTCAACCAAAAAAACACACCGCATGGGAAAAACCTGTCAAATCTATTCGGAGGGCCGCTTGCCGTGCTTTCCATTGCTTAATATGTGCAAAACACCGTCTAGTTGTTCCAGGGTTTTATAGGTAACCTTTAGATTACCACCGCCCATGTGAAAATCAATTTCTACATTCAAGCCAAGTAACTTGGCCAACTCTTTTTCAAGAGATAAAATATTGGGGTCCTTACTTCGACCAGATAGGGCGTTTTTCTTGCCGGGTGTCACCACACTATGACTAGCGCCTTTGCACAGTTTTTCAGTTTGTCGAACATTTAAACCAAGGCTTATAACTTTTTTAGCGAGATTAACGGGATCCTCCGCATTCAACAATGCGCGCGCATGTCCTGCGGTCAGATCTCCCGCGCGCAACATCTCTTTGATGGAACCTGGTAAATTCAACAACCGAATTATATTGCTCACATACGGGCGACTTTTTCCTAGTATTTTTGCAATATCATCTTGACTGTGATTAAATTCATCAGCAAGCCGCCTAAAACCCTCGGCCTCGTCTAAAGATGAAAGGTTTTCTCGTTGAAGGTTTTCGACCAGGCCGATCTCCAGTGCTTCCCCATCCGAAAATTTTCGCAGCACTATAGGAACTTCATGGAGCTTAGCCAGTTGCGCAGCACGCCACCGCCTCTCACCCGCAATTATTTCATAGGCTCCAGTCTTGTCCGGGTGGCTCCGCACCAAAATTGGCTGCAAAACGCCATGTACCCCAATAGAATCGGCAAGCTCCCTAAGTTCAGGAGAACTAAATTTCTGGCGGGGCTGAAAACGCCCTGGATAGATCTTTTCGATCGGTGACATCTGCCTTGAATTTATCACAAGAGCATCAGAAGACGCGTTTTGACCCATAACAGCAGAAATGGGGCTGGTACCAAGAAGGGCAGAAAGCCCTTTACCAAGGTGTTTTTTAGGCGTTTTTGTCATTATTTAAATTACTCACAATTTTTTCACGCTTTAACACCTCGCTTGCAAGGTGAATATAAGCCTGCGATCCAGCACAACCAACATCATAAAGAAGCACAGGCTTTCCATACGATGGAGCCTCAGAGACCCGCACATTTCGAGGAATAACTGTATCATATACAATTGCACCAAAGAACTCGCGCACATCTGACGCAACAGCCTCTGATAAATTATTTCTCGCATCAAACATAGTTAGCACTATACCTTGAATCTCAAGGGTGGGATTATAAGACGTCTTTATGCGCTCAATCGTTCGCACTAAGTGGCTTAAGCCTTCAAGAGCAAAAAATTCGCATTGCATTGGAACCAAAACAGCGTCTGCTGCACTCAGAGCATTAATCGTTAACAACCCTAGGGCGGGAGGACAATCTATGAAAATATAGTCATAACTATCCAGCGACCCT
This sequence comes from uncultured Rhodospirillales bacterium, assembly GCA_905614355.1. GTDB lineage: Bacteria > Pseudomonadota > Alphaproteobacteria > Rhodospirillales > UBA2165 > TMED23. Next base: position 43,853 of record CAJQSN010000028.1, read on the forward strand.
ATCAGAGCCTCTTTTAGACGAAACAACCGGTTTTCCACCTCTATAAGCTCAATTTCGGCGCCGGACAAATCCACACCTGACGAAACAATAGACAAGCCGGGAACCTGTGTTTCTAGAACAGCCGTATCAAGATCCGCCTCGCCGATCATAACATGGTAAGCATTTATCTGCCTTTCTGAGTGTTCAACACCCAGACCCGTACTAGCATTCCCTTGGGGGTCTAAATCCAAAACCAAAACGCGCTTACCAACCGCCGCTATTGCTGTTGCAAGGTTAATTGTAGTCGTTGTTTTCCCAACGCCGCCTTTTTGATTTGCTACAGCTATTACCCGGGCATTCTGGCCTAAATTTATCTCGGCACCAGATTTACAACCTAAACTTGCACTCTCTTTATCATTGATCACGAGGCGAAAGATTCCTTATTTCTAATAAAACTCCATACGAGGGCTGCCTATAGAGGACACCCCTTATCTCTAACTCTTTAGCGTTAGATGGATGAATTGTAACGTCCATATTCCACCTTTTTCTTGACTGGGTCAATTCTTGTTCGTAACTCTCTCCTTTTAAAAACAAACACCGGCCCCCATTTGCCAAAAGCGGGTGGCTCATTAACAACAGCGCGTCCAACGAAGCAAGCGCTCTCGCGGTTATGTAGTTTGCTGAGTTTAACTCGGGGTACTCTTCAACTCGTCCTACAAAAACCGCGGCGCAGCTCGCCGTTTGGCGCGCCACCTCTTTTAAAAAGCTACATTTTTTTTGATTTGACTCAACTAAGACAACATCCGCCACACCCAGAATTGATAGCACTAGGCCCGGAAACCCGGCACCACTGCCCAAATCAACTAACCTCGGTTGTTTGCCTGAAACGTGCGAAAACACTTGTGCCGAGTCAAACATGTGCCGCCGCCAAACATCTTTTAATGAACCCGGGCTAACCAGGTTAATGTGTTCCTGCCATTTTGTCAGCAAAGAGACATAAAGAGATAGCTTATCATAGGTTTCACGTGAAACACCCGCTGCATCACAAAATCCCGGCCCAGATAAATATTCCATTGCCCCTAAGCCTTTAATTGTTTCACGTGAAACACCAGAAACCTTTACGCAGCGTTTTTTGCCGTTTTACGCACAAAGCCCAAAAGCGCTGTCAGCGCCGCAGGGGTGACGCCAGAAATCCGGGCGGCCGCACCAAGCGTTGTTGGTCTGGCCTCCTTTAACTTCCCCCTAACCTCATTTGAAAGCCCGCCAATCAAGTCAAAGTCTATGCCGCCTGGTATCAACAGCGACTCATCGTTTCGAAACGCCCTAACATCCGTCTCCTGGCGCCCCATATACCCCGAATAACGACCCATAATTTCTATCTGCTCGCAAATCACAGCCGGAAGGCCTGACATTTCCGGCCATATCTGGCCAACCAGGACCATATCAACTTCGGAGTATCTTAGCAGCTCAATGACATTTCTGCGGACCCCGTCCTGGGTTATTTTAACCCCCAGCTTAGCCAGCTCGCTGGGTGTTTTATTTAAGGTTTTTGCTAAATTTATCGCTTTTTTTAGAACGAGGGCTTTCTTATCAAAGAACAACTTCCGGTCAGGCCCAACACAACCCACATCTATCCCTTTAGGCGTTAGTCTCTGATCGGCGTTATCCGCCCGCAGTTGTAGTCGATATTCTGCTCGCGATGTAAACATTCGATATGGTTCAGCGGTTCCCAGGGTGACCAAGTCATCAATAAGCACCCCTATGTAGGCATCCGCTCTATCGATAGTGACTGCAGGCTGATCATTAGCTGCACGCGCTGCATTTATTCCAGCCACAACGCCCTGTGCACCGGCTTCTTCGTAGCCCGTGGTCCCGTTAATCTGACCAGCCAAATAAAGGCCGGAAACTCGGACCGTTTCCAGCGTGGGGTTGAGCTCTCTCGGATCTATATAATCATATTCTATCGCATAACCCGGCTGCGTCATAGTCGCGGCCTCCAACCCGGGTATTGTTTTTAGCATCTCTACTTGAATGTCTCTTGGCAGAGAGGTTGAAATACCGTTGGGGTAAACAATATCACTATCGAGACCCTCCGGCTCCAGAAATATTTGGTGGCGATTGCGATCCGCAAACCGAACCACTTTATCCTCAATCGAGGGACAATACCTTGGCCCCATTCCCTGAATTTGCCCTGAATACAACGGTGCGCGGTCTAGGTTAGCAGAAATAAGGGCGTGCGTCGCTTTTGTAGTTTCAGTTATATAACAAGAAATTTGTTGCGTGGTAATTTTCTCAGTCAGATACGAAAACGGCTGTGGGACATCGTCACCAGGCTGTTCAACCAAAGAGCTCCAGTCAATCGTTTTTCCGTCCAACCTGGGCGGGGTTCCGGTTTTCAGGCGCCCCAAACGAAACCCTAACCGCAGAAACGTAGAGGACAATCCCAAAGACGGAGCCTCGTTCACACGCCCTGCCGGAAACTTATCTTCGCCAATGTGAATAAGCCCCCTTAAAAACGTTCCGGTTGTTATTATGACTTTTGGCGCGAGCAGCTCCATTCCGGTGCTGGTTTTTAAGCCGATTAAATTATCTTCTTTATCAAACAACAAATCCTCTGCCGAGCCCGCCCGCATGAAAAGATTTTTTTGCAATGACAACAACTTAAACACAGCCTTACGATAAAGCTTTCGATCCGCCTGTGCCCGGGGACCCCTAACAGCCGGGCCTTTACTTTGATTAAGCACACGAAATTGAATTCCACTCTGATCAATCGCTCTTCCCATAACCCCATCGAGAGCATCAATTTCACGGACCAGCTGCCCCTTGGCCAGCCCACCAATTGCCGGATTACACGACATCTCGCCAATCGTATCTAACGAGTTTGTTAACAATAACGTGCGCGCTCCTACACGGGCCGCGGCGGCGGCGGCCTCAGTCCCAGCATGGCCACCACCAACAACTATAACGTCAAAACTTTGGTTAAATTTTCCGTGTTTTTTCATCGCGCGCGAACTTACGGGGCCCAGAGCTTTAAGTCAATTGTGGTGACATTCTCTTTACGGAAATCTCTATGATAAAAATACTAACTATTTTGTTGGTTACAGCGATAAATGTTCTATGAAAAATTTTTATCGCCGTTTCACGTGAAACATTTTTTTATTTGCCAATACAAAACTCACTAAATATAATATCAAGAACCTCTTCAACATCAACGCGTCCAGTAATGCGGCCTAAAGCCCTTCCTGCGAGCCTCAAGTCTTCGGCTTTTAACTCGGTTTCAAGCGCGACCTCAAACCGCCCAAGGCTTTTACAACAATCATTTAACGCACTGCGATGACGGCTGCGCGTTAACGCAGGAGATGCACCGGCATGACACCTATCAAAAACTTCTTTTTTCAGTAGGTCCAACAAACCCTCCAGGCCATCTCCCGTTTTGGAAGAGATTACAAGATGTTCTTTTTTTGTATGGTCCATAAGATCAGATTTGTTGATAACCACGAGCGTGTTTTCATCAATAATAGTCTCTGTCCTAGCATCTTTTTCTGGCCAAACCGCGCCATCAAACACTACTAATTTAAGATCTGCGTGGCTAGCACGCTCCTCTGCCCGCCGGACACCCTCCGACTCTAGGTCGTCTCCGGAAACCCGAAGACCTGCTGTATCAGCTATAATTACTGGATAACCTCCCAGCTCCAAGTAGACTTCAATCACATCCCTTGTCGTTCCAGCCTTTTCAGAAACAATCGCCACGTCACGCCGGGACAGCCGATTAAGCAAACTAGACTTTCCAGCATTGGGCGGTCCAACAATCGCAATGTGAAGGCCCTCCCTTAAAATCTGACCTTGCCCATTATCATCTAAATGATTAGCTATTTCATTATTAATTACACTCACCTGTTCAACAACCAGCTCTTTAAGGCCCGGCGGCAAGTCTTCATCAGAAAAATCAATCTCTGCCTCAAAGAGTGCTGTCGCCTTAAGGAGTCTTCTTCGCCAATCATCATAAATAATACCGAGATCGCCGCGAAGTTGCCGTTGTGCCTGTCGCCGTTGTGCCGCTGTTTCTGCATTAATAAGATCCGCCAAACCTTCCGCTGCCGTTAAATCTAGTTTGTCGTTGTCAAAAGCACGGCGAGTAAACTCACCAGCTTCTGCCATGCGAACACCCTGTATCGTATTTAACACCTCAGTAATCCCAGCAATGACGGCACGCCCACCATGGACATGAAGTTCAACGACATCCTCACCGGTAAAACTTGCAGGTCCAGGAAAATAAATTGCAAGCGCTTCATCCAAGAGTTCCTCAGAGACCGGATCAATTAGCCGAACACGAGTAGCACGGCGCGGCGGCGTAACTTTTTCTGAAGCCAGCACACTTAAGGCCATTTTGGCCGATGGACCCGATACTCTAAACACTGCGATCCCCGCTTTACCCGCACCGCTTGCCAAGGCGAATATCGTTTGTTCAACCATCTGTATATTCATAGTCATATGATATAGGCATATATCCAAAACCTGTCACGTTATTTGCCTTAATTAAGTATATTCAACGTATTGTCTGATATGCTAAACTCAAACAAACCAAAAAAATAAAGGAAGGGGCCTCAACCAAACTATGAACCAATTAAAGAACGAAACCAGCCCATACCTTCGGCAACATATGAACAACCCGGTTCATTGGCAAACATGGGGCGAGCCTGCATTTAATCTTGCACGAGAAACTGGAAAACCTATCTTGTTATCAATAGGTTATGCCGCCTGCCACTGGTGCCATGTAATGGCTCACGAAAGTTTTGAAGACCCCGCTACAGCAAATTTAATGAACGAACTATATATTAACATTAAAGTCGACCGCGAAGAACGGCCCGATGTAGACAGCATTTATATGACCGCACTAGCGATGATGGGCCAATCCGGTGGCTGGCCCCTTACAATGTTTCTAACACAAGAAGGCAAACCCTATTGGGGGGGAACCTATTTCCCTCCCGCGTCGAGCCACGGTCATCCGGGATTTCCAGATGTTCTAAAAACAATTTCTAACCTTTATCATAATCAAAAGGAAGAAATTAATCAAAACATTGACGCTATTTTAAATGGTTTAAACCAGCACTCTGCACTTAGTCAGGTCAAAACTCTTAATACACTAACTATTAAAAGGCTTGACTCTGCGGCCGAAGGCTCATTGTCAATGATTGACTATAAAAACGGTGGCACGGTCGGGGCTCCAAAGTTTCCTCAACCATCATTTCAAGAGTTCTTGTGGCGGGCTTATCTGCGAACAAACAACAAACAATTTTCAGATGTCGTAATACTCACCCTTACCCATATGTGCCAGGGTGGTATCTATGACCACCTCGGAGGAGGTTTTTCTCGTTATTCTACAGACGCCATCTGGTTAGCACCTCATTTCGAAAAAATGCTTTATGATAATGCACAGCTCATTCTTTTAGCCACGCTCGTATGGCAAAAAACGGGTTCGCCCTTGTTTAAACTACGAGTACAAGAGAGCGTCGAATGGGCGCTTCGGGAATTAAAATTAAAAAATAGCGGTTTTGCCGGAACCCTAGATGCCGATAGTGCCGACGGAGCCGGCGTTTCGCGCGAAGGCGCTTTCTATGTATGGAGCCAAACTGAAATTAAAGCAATTCTCGGAAATAGCTTTTCATTGTTTCTAAAAAACTATGATGTCTCAGAAGAGGGTAATTGGCAGCAAACAAACATTTTAAACCGCCTGAATGCGCTAGCGCTTAACAACGAAGAAGTAGAATCTGAATTAAAAATGTCCTGCCAGGCTTTATTCAAAGTACGTAACCTAAGAACACGACCAGAACTAGATAACAAAATTCTCGCAGACTGGAACGGATTAATGATTGCAGCACTTAGCTACGCCAGTACAGTTTTTAAAGAACCGTCTTGGCTTCTCGCTGCAACAAACGCGTTCACCTTCATAACAAGAAACATGGCTCAAGGGTCTCGCCTAAAGCACAGTTATTGTTCAGGTTCAGCAAAAAATACCGATATACTAGATGACTACGCATTTATGGTTAAAGGTGCTCTTTTTTTATACCAAGCCACAGGAATTTCAGATTATCTAAGCCACGCTGTAATTTGGACGGAAACGGCAGAAAAATATTTCGGGGACGCTAATGGAGCAGGTTACTTCAACTCACCCAGCGATGCCAAAAACCTAATTGTGCGAACCCGAACTATATTTGATAGTGCAACACCATCCGGAAATGGGGTCATGGCTGAAAACCTTGCTCGGCTTTATTACCTCACAGGAGATCCAAAATACCGAAACCGAGCCAATATATTAATAAATTCGTTGCTAGCAAAGGCCCCGGGTCAAGAAGCCAATATGCCGAGCATAACTGCGGGGTTTGAAATTTTAGAACGCGGGATACAGGTAATTATAATCGCAAACAAAACCGAAGCTAACGGTTTGTTCAATGCAGCTCTGTCTATTGGCGATCCCAATATTATAATCATGCGGCTTTCGCCAAATTCAGAGCTTGCATCAACTCACCCGGCATATGGAAAGATACAAATCAACCAGGATCCCACAGCATATGTTTGCAGAGGCCAGACCTGTGGCCTACCCCACACAAAAACCACCAACTTACTTGCAGATCTAGCTAACTAGCCGAGACAATAACACGAGTTGTTATTCCACAGGAGGATCAGACGATCACCAATGCCAGCAAAAACGAAATTGATTATCTATCCATATTAAGTCCGGTTGGGTGGCTTACTCTGTTTGAAACATCTAAAAAAATAATTGCACTTGAATGGGGCCGCGCAACTAATTGCACGGAAACACCCACTCTAAAACACGCTGTCCGAGAACTCGTCGAATATTTTAACAATGAACGTACTAGTTTTACCATCCCATTAGAGCCAACAGGTACAGTTTTTCAAAAATCCGTGTGGAAATATATTGCTGAAATACCTTATGGCCAAACCCGAACGTATGGCGAGATTGCTAATGAAATAAACAGCGCCGCGCGCCCGGTTGGGGGCGCGTGCGGCAAAAACCCTATACCACTATTTGTACCTTGTCATCGCGTGATAGGAGCGAATGACAAACTAACTGGTTTTTCAGGGGGTTTAGGCATTCGAACAAAACAGGACTTGCTTAAACATGAAACCCACGTCAACAATGCTTTATAACAACGTATAAATAATTAAGGACACTCGATGACCAAAGCAATACGTATCCACAAAACAGGTGGACCAGAAGTACTCCAATTAGAGGATGTTCAATTAGGGGAACCCGGCGAAGGCCAGGTACGTTTAAAACACACTGCTATTGGATTAAACTTTATTGACTGCTACCATCGCTCAGGCCTTTATCCTGTTGAGTTGCCGCTTACTCTGGGCTCAGAGGCGGCAGGTGTCATCGAAGCTGTTGGCCCTGGCGTTGAAGGGTATCAAATTGGCCAACGCGTCGCTTATGCTGGAGGACAAACAGGGTCATATTGCGAAGCAAGAAATATAGACGCTAGCGTGTTAATCCAACTCCCTGATAACATTAAAGACCAAGACGCTGCCG
>CAJQSN010000029.1 GCA_905614355.1 uncultured Rhodospirillales bacterium
CTTAGCATGAATGTGTCCCGTCTCTGTATAGGGGTGGACGTGTGCAATGCCCTCAGCATGGGAATGGAAATTTTCTTCATGAACGTGTGGCACGCTTCCACCCCCATGAGTATGGTTTACTCCATCGTGGTGAGCGTGCTTAATATTTACCAAAGCTGCATTTTTACGCTGCTCATAAATTTCCGCTTTCACGATAAGTGGCTGAACTACAGTCAAATGAATTATAGTCAGTACTAGACCAGCAATGGCCCCCGACAATAGTCCCGTGAGGAGTAATCTTTGCAACATAAATTAACCTAATGGCAGGGGAAGGAGTTCACATGCCGAGCATCGTGACCTGCGTTATGGATCAGGTTCGCACTAGCAAAACCGACTCCTAACAGAATGAGCATACCTAGTACGCCGCCCAACACCGCAGCAGCCAATCTCTCAGACAAAGTAGTTATTTTAATATTTTCCCGTAAAATTTTTGCTTCACTCATATCACCCTCCGTGGTCATTTGTGGTAGTAGGTATCTGGCTCGCGAAATGCTTACAGTTGCGGGGGCAGCTAAGGATTTACTTTTCCGTAAAATAGTGCACCTTATTCCCATTTTCACCTCACCATGAGGTAAAATCCACCAGCATCATGGTTAAAGGCATGTCATAAGAAAGTCAATGTGAATTAAACAGTTTTGAATAAAATTAAGTTGAGCTTTATTGACTTTTCCTGAGGAATAATAAATTTTGGATATCACATATTAAAGTAATATCAATTAATGGTATTTTTATGAAAAAAATGATTATAGGCATAACAGGTTCCACAGGCTCAGTTCTCGGTGTTCGTTTGCTGGAAATACTAAGTGGAACCAATGTAGAAACACATTTAATTATTAGCAAATGGGGTCACCAAACGCTTGAACATGAGACCAGTTATACCTACGATGAAGTTACAGAAATGGCAGATGTTTTCTATGGCCCGGGAGATATGGGAGCTGCCGTTTCTTCAGGCTCATTTCAAACCGAAGGCATGGTTGTTATTCCGTGCTCAATGGCTAGCTTAGCTGCTATCTCAAGTGGTCAAGGCACTCACTTAATTCATCGTGCCGCGGATGTAATCATCAAAGAACAGAAAAAGCTTGTATTGGTTGCTCGTGAAACACCACTTAATCAAATTCACCTGGAAAATATGCTGAAGCTCGCGCGCATGGGTGTTAGCATAGCACCACCAATGATGGCGTTCTACAATCATCCGGAAAAGATACAAGATATGGTAGATCACACCGTTATGCGCGTACTAGATCAATTTAATATTACGGTTGACACAATGCCGCGGTGGGAAGGCAAAATGAAGCACCCATAAAGATAAAGTTAGTAGGCTATCACGCGCAGAGTTATTGGGAAACCTTTTTTACCTCCATTTACCGGCTCTTTATGAAGAATAAGGTATTTCTTCACGCATTATGCTTCCTCGGCATTCTTATAAACTTGCTTGCCATTAGCATACGTAGTCCGAATAGCTCGGTCATCCGCCAAAATAATTTGCAAAAATAATACTTCATCTAATTCATTAGATTTTGTCATTCGGTTTCTAATAATTTGAGTAGAATTCAAATTAATAACCGTTAAATCAGCCTCGTATCCTGGCGCTATCCGACCAATTTTATCCCCAAGATGCAACGCCTCTGCACCGCCGATTGTAAGTAAGTAGAACGCCTCAAACGGTGTTAGAGAATAATTGTGGAATTGCGCCACCTCATAGGCGGCCTTCATTGTCGCAAATGGCGACAATGAAGGCCCTCCACCAACATCTGTGCCTAACGCTACCCGAACGCCAGCTTCTTTGAATTTTTGATATTTAAATAAACCACTGCCTAAAAAAAGATTTGATGTTGGACAGTGGATAATTGACGCATCCGTATCCTTCAACATTTCAATATCAACATCAGAAAAATAAATTCCATGTCCATAAAGCGTTCTCGGACCCAATAAACCAAATTTATTATAAACGTCTAAATAGGAAGTCGATTGCTGAAAGAGTTCCCCTACCCAAGAGATTTCATCAACGTTTTCAGCAACGTGTGACTGTACATAAACACCATCAACTTCTTTGTACAATGTGCCCGCGACTTCAAGTTGTGCGGGCGTTGACGTCGGTGCAAATCTCGGAGTAATCGCATAAAGGGCTCTATTTTTGTTATGCCATTTATCAATAAGTTCCTTGGATTGATCATATGATGATTGAGCAGTATCCAGCAAATTCTCTGGGGCATTGCGATCCATAAGGACTTTACCCGCTATCATACGAAGACCCAGCTTATCAGCTTCAGAAAAAAACGCATCAACAGACTGAGGATGCGTAGTGCAAAACACTGAGCTAGTTGTATAACCATTTTTAAGTGATTCACTTAAGAAAAATTTTGCTATTCTCAACGCATATGATTTATCCGAAAACTTAGCTTCCTCTGGAAATGTGAAAGTATTAAGCCAATCAATTAGTTTAGTACCAAAGGATGCAATAATATTCATTTGTGGATAATGAACATGCCCGTCAACAAAACCTGGCAAAATAAGATCTTCACCATGGTCAATAACATGGGCATTATATGGCACCTCAACTGACCGTGCATCTCCAACTGCAATGATAAAACCACCTTCAATTACGACACACCCAGTTTCCCAGTATTCGTAATTATGGGGGTTATCGTTAAAGGTTAAAACCTGTCCTTTAAGCACGAGGGCACGATTTACGTTAGTGTTCATCTACATACCACCAACATAACACTATCACCTTTTAACCAAACTACAGGAACTGACTTATATACCAATCCCTGTAGTTTTAATCTAAGCAGTTAACCACCTATTTGGGTATTTTCGCGTCAATACCTTCAACATAAAAATTCATAGTTGCAAGCATACCATCGTCGGCATTTTGACCTGCTGGAACACGAATTTTTCCTTTTTGATCTTTAATAGGCCCAGCAAACGGATGAACTGTACCGTTAAAGATCCCTTCCTTAGCCTTTTCTGCCATTGCCACTACATTTGCTGGAATAGCTTTATTATAAGGTGCCATTTTAACCATCCCTGATTTGAAACCACCCCAAACATTTTGGGATTTCCAAGTCCCCTCCAGAAGCGCTTTAGTCCGTTGAATATAGTACGCGTTCCAGTCATCCATGATGGAAGTCAACTGAGCTTTAGGTCCAAAAGCAACCATATTCGAAGCCTGACCGACCGCCCAAACTTTACTTTTTTGTGCTTGTTGTAATGGCGCGGGGGAATCTGTGTGCTGCATAATTATATCAGCACCTTGAGCAATTAAGGCCTTAGCTGCGTCAGCTTCTTTGCCAGGATCAAACCATGTAGACACCCAGATAATTTTAATTCTTACTTTTGGGTTTACCGAACGAGCAGCCAAAAATGTTGCATTAATCCCTCTAATTACTTCTGGAATTGGAAAAGACGCTACATAACCAATAACATTCGACTTTGTCATCTTTCCTGCAATCAAACCGACGACATGCCGACCTTCATAAAAACGCGCTGAATAGGTCGCTAAGTTTTTAGACCGTTTGAAGCCAGTAGCATGCTCAAATTTCACTTTTGGAAAACGTTTAGCTACCTTTAACGTGGGGTTCATATAGCCAAAAGACGTCGTAAAAATAAGTTTGTGCCCGGAGCGTGCAAGTTTAGTTATGACCCTGACAGCATCGGCACCCTCTGGCACCGACTCAACGTACGTTGTCTTTATCTTATCGCCAAAAGCGTTATTGATCGCCAACCGGCCTACATTATGCTGATGAGACCAACCGAAATCACCAATAGGACCAACATAGACAAAACCAACTTTAGTTTTTTTATCTGCTGCCTGCCCAGAGGTTGCACTAACAGCCAAGACAGCTGACATAAGTGCCACCAATATTATTTTTTTTGAAATCATCTTTTACCTCCGATTAAATGTTGAATAATAAAATTAGTCTGACGCGTGAAAACTTTTACCTAAACATGCTGGAGCACTAAGTTTTGCCTGAGAGCTATCTCGTGATATAAGCACAAGAACGACTATCGTTGTAAGATAAGGCAGCATAGAGAGAAACTCGGGAGCTATGTCCACGCCAAATCCTTGCGTATGTAACTGTATAATTGTAATTCCACCAAATAGGTAAGCTCCTAAAAAAGCACGCCACGCTTTCCATGATGCAAAAACTACTAAGGCTAAAGCAATCCAGCCGCGACCAGAAGTCATACCTTCCGCCCAAAACGGAGTATATGCAAGTGACAAATACGCTCCTCCAAGACCCGCCATTGCTCCACCAAATAAAATGCAAGCCATTCGTATTTTATTGACGGAATAACCAATTAAATGTGCCGCATCGTGATTATCACCAACTGCACGGATCAATAAACCAAATCGCGTTTTATTAATCACATAAGTTATTGATACTACAACAATTACCGATCCATACACCAAAACATCATGGCTAAATAATAAAGGCCCAATAAAGGGGATTTCGCTAATCCACGGGATTTCAAGCTTTGGAAGGCCTGGAAAAGTCTTACCTACGAAGCCGTGACCTAAAAGCGCGGAAAAACCTAGCCCAAAGATGGTAAGTGCCAAGCCAGCTGCAACTTGATTCGCTAATAAATTTAGCGTTAAAAATCCAAATATCAAAGCCATGGCAACCCCACCGATAGCACCCGACAAAATAGCAAGGGTCGCACTACCAGTTGTTACGCCAACAGCAAATGCTGAAATCGCACCAACAATCATCATGCCCTCAACACCGAGATTTAGAACACCCGATTTTTCAACAACAACTTCCCCAACGGCCGCGAACACCAAAGGTGTTGATGCTGTAATAATCATCAATAATGCTGGAACCAGCCAATCACCCATACTATAAACTAGCCCCACCTGCCACTTTTTTTAGTCTACCGAAGCGAACCCGATACCGCACCAGCACATCAGAAGCTAACAGAAAAAAGAGCAACATTCCTTGAAAAACGCCTGTCACAGCATTTGGTAAATTCATCTCAATCTGAGCGTTGTCACCACCCAAATAAGTTAACGCCATCAAAAGGCCGGCAAATAAGCAGCCTACAGGGTGAAGTCGACCCAGAAAAGCAACAATAATGGCGGTAAAACCATATCCGGGTGATATTACCGGAATAATCTGCCCCACTGGACCTGATACCTCAATTGTTCCCGCAAGACCGGCCGCACCACCGCTAATCATAAGCGTCAGCCAAATAATATGTTTTTCTTTGAAACCGGCAAACCGCGCTGCCATTGGTGCCAAACCAATTACGCGAATTTGAAATCCAATCATGTGACGTGTCATGAGGACCCAAGCAATTGCAACACCAAACAAAGCAATAATCCAACCAAAGTGCAACCGAGTTTCATTTAGGATAATAGGTATAATTGCGGCAT
>CAJQSN010000030.1 GCA_905614355.1 uncultured Rhodospirillales bacterium
TAATGCTGGCATCCACAACTTCAACAGCGAACTCTGGGCTGTTTGATAAAATTCTGCCAATTTTTGAAAAGAAAAGTGGTGTTGAGGTTCGAGTAGTTGCAGTTGGCACAGGTCAAGCTCTGCGAATAGCAGAAAATGGTGATGCTGACGTTTTGTTCGTGCACCATAAACCGTCAGAACTCTTTTTTATTGAAAAAGGCTTTGGTGTTAAGCGCTTTGATGTGATGTATAATGACTTCATTATTGTGGGGCCAAAAAGTGATCCGGCTAAAATAAATAATACTAAACGCGTGACTGACGCTTTTGTACTAATAGCTAGTTCACGGAGTAATTTTGTTTCACGTGGCGATGAATCAGGGACCCACAAGCGGGAGCAAGTGCTTTGGCAGGCGGCATCGATAGATATAATAAAGAACAATGGCAATTGGTACCGAGAAATCGGGGCCGGCATGGGAGTAGCTTTAAATATAGCGTCTGCTATGGGTGCTTATACTCTTACGGATAGGGGAACTTGGTTAAGTTATAAAAATAAAGCTAGTTTGGCGATCTTATTTGAAGGGGATCAAGATTTGTTAAATTTTTATGGTGTTATATTAGTAAATCCAAAAAGATTTCAACATATTAGAGCTAAAGACGGTCAATTATTTATAAATTGGCTAATTTCAGATGAGGGCCAGAAAGCTATTGATGACTATAGAATAGACGGTAAGCAGTTGTTTTTTTCTAATGCCCATTAGGGCTTGGGGCTTTGATTGATATCATCTGCTGTGGGCACTAACTTCTTATATTCTAGTTGAGTGTACTTGCACTTTGTACATATTGGCTGGGGCGGGAGGATTTGAACCTCCGAATGCCGGCATCAAAAGCCGGTGCCTTAGGCCACTTGGCTACGCCCCAATACAATACTTAAATGGATAACCTAATAAGTTTATCAAGTGGCGCGCAATCTACGCAACTTCGGCATAATACGCAAGTGTGGGAACGCTTAAAATTTGAATTTTGTTAGTTTGTTTTAGAAATGTAATGATGTAGCTTTAATCCACCATAGTGGGTGTTTAGTTTGTAGTTGCTTAACAGCCGCATCGGCTGCATTTTTTGTTTTAAACAAAGAAAAACAGGTAGCCCCACTACCTGATAATCGCGTTAAAAGTTGATTTTCGGTTGCTTCAGCGGCCCCCAAAACTTCTTTAATAATAGGTGCTACTAGTTTGGCAGCTGTCGTGAGGTCATTTCTATAATTAGACAAAGCACTAGCTAACTTCTCGACGCTTTGTGATTTTGCGGTAAACGGCTGCGTAAGAGAGAATTTTTCCTTATGTTTGGAAAACACGTTAGCTGTAGAGACTGATATATTCGGGTTAACTAATACTAACCATAATTTTGGTAATTTAGGTGCTGAAATTATTTCATGGCCAATACCCGTAATAATAGAAGGGACACCTTTTAAGCAGACCGGCACGTCTGCTCCTAATTTTTCTGCTAGAGTAAATAAGTTCTTCGTCGATATTGAGATGTCCCAGAGTTTTATTAATGCACATAACGTGGCTGCAGCGTCGGCAGACCCACCGCCAATCCCAGAAGCAACGGGTAAGTTTTTAGTTAATATAATATCTCCGGTAGCTTTAATACCAGCAAACTTAGCAAGCATTAGGGCGGCTTTGATTACTAAATTATCACTATTTGTAGAAAGATCGCCTGAAAATTGTCCTTCAATAGTCAGCTTTAGTTTACTTGATGGGACAGCTGATATTTGGTCACCACAATTTGCAAAGGCGACTAAACTTTCTATCAAATGATAACCATCACTGCGTTTAGCAGTAATATGGAGGTATAAGTTTATCTTTGCCGGGGCAAAAAAAGTAATATTCCGCGAAGAATTTCGAGGCAAATTAGTTACAGTCCTGTGCGCTTATTTATATTTTTTGGAAGTCCGACTTTAAGTTTAAGTTTAATTTTTGGGATGATGTCTTTTTCAGGCTCTAAAATTAGGGCTCTATTCCACTGAAATATAGCTTCATTTTTGCGGCCAACTGACCAATAAATGTCACCAAGATGATCATTGATAGTTGGATCCTCTGGACGTATTATAACTGCTCGTTCCAATTGTTTAACAGCCTCTTCAATGTTTCCTATGCGAAAAAGGGCCCAGCCGAGACTATCAATAATATAACCATCTCTCGGGCGCTGTTTTACCGCACTTCGAATCATTTTTTGAGCTTGATCCAAATTTAGACCTTGCTCTACCCAAGAATAGCCCAGGTAATTTAAAATACTTGGATGGTTGGGTTTTAATTCTAAAGCTTTTAAAAGATTTTTTTCAGCCATTGGCCATTTGCCAATCCTTTCATACGAAATTCCTAAAGAAAAATATAAGGACCAATGTTCGCCGTTAATAATTTGAATTTTCTTTTTTGCTTGTTCATAGGAGTTGATGGATGCTTGGTAGCGTTTATGTCGCTGGAGGATGTCCCCCATTTTAATTAGAGAATCAACTCGCTCTGGTTTTTCTATCGACATGGTACGAAGCTTACGGATAGCAGCATCCGTATTGCCAAGAAGGTCTAAATTATTTGCGATTCTAAGGCGTGCCGCCCATGAATAATTAAGGTCCTTTGATATGGTATAGTAGATACTGTTTGCATCTTTTAGGTTGTCATTTTCTTCCATTGAGCCAGCCAATAGTAATTTGGCTGTGGTAAAAGACGGCCGAAGGTAAACCGCTAGCCGCGAGAAAATAATTGTTTGATAAATATCTTGATTTTTAACAGCAAAGCCTAGACTAAACAGCGCTTCCGCAATGCCATCTAGGATTATTTTACTGTTTGGCTTTGGTCTTTCCCCTATTTTCAGACGTTCATAAGCACGAACTAATACGGTTGTACTGGGATGCTGGCTACTATAATCATCGTAAATTTCTTTTGCTTTTCGCCTTTCCCCTAGGCGTTCATATAAATTTCCTAATAAAATTGTGGCACGTAAATTTATATTTTTTTGCAACTTTGCTACCTTTTTATAGCGTATTATTGCATCTTTGACATTACCACCAAATTCACTAATCATTGCACCTTGTATGCCGTGGAGTGTTTCTAGGCCTTGATTGCGGGTTTTTTGATCAATTATCTTCAGGGCTGCGCTGTTTTTGTTTTGGCCTGCCAACAGCCATGCTTTGAGTATTGGTATTAAATAGGTATTTAATCCTTCTTCTCGAAGTTTCTCAGTATGCTTAAATGCTTTTATATATTTTTG
>CAJQSN010000031.1 GCA_905614355.1 uncultured Rhodospirillales bacterium
GTTAAGTTTTTCAGTCAATGCTTGATATTAGGAATATACTTTTTAACTGACCTTATTAATAGCTTTTTAAGCTTGTTCCACCACAATGTGTTAACTGAGTACATAAATAATTATTGGTGGTGAAAATTAAGTGGTGAAGCCAAAAAATGGCCCCATAGACTCTGGCATTAATAAAAATAAACTCGGCGAGAACGTCGATATTGTCGGTGGGGATGAACCCAAAGAACGGCCTAAAAATATTAAGGGTCCTAAAATAAGAAGAAAGGCTGTAGCAATCAAAGATACCAGCCAAAGCCTTTCGATGCCCCGCGTCGTTGCTGCTGGTCAGGGTACATTTGCTGAACAAATTCTCCACGTTGCCTGGGCTAACAACATTAAGGTTCGTGAAGATGCCGATCTTGTAGAAGTGCTGTCTGCCATCGATGTAGACAGTGAAATCCCAATTGAAGCGTTTGCCGCCGTTGCAGAAATTTTAGCTTATGTCTATCGGGCAAATAGTGGAGAAATACCAATAAACGGTTTAAAGGAAGCAGAATAATGACTATCAAAAAAATTCAACAGAAAATAGATTTATTTAAAGATCTTATTGCTAAGTCCCGCGCTACAATTATAGAGGGTCACTTCATTGACATTTCTAAATTACAGGAAAACGCAAAGTACTTATTTAATCAAATTAAGGGCCAACACGGCAATCTTTCCAGCACTGAAATGAATACTTTAATAATCTCAGTTGAAACTTTGCTAAGTGATTTTGATAGCTTGGAAAAAGCGCTCGACAATCAATACAGTGGCTTATCTGCAGAAACCGAATCATGGCCAAATACTGCAATCGCAGCCTATCAAAACTAAATCATCCTATTTAGAACCGATAGTATAAATAAGAAGCTGGATAAAAATGGAAATAGACTCCGTTAGTTATCTTAAATTTTTTTTCGCACTCCTATTTGTTATAGGGTTGATTGGCGGATTAGCACTAATAGCAAAAAAATTTGGTATGGGTAATCGCGGACCCATGCGCCGGGGCAGGGGAAATCGTTTATCTATCATTGAAAGCATGCAAGTTGATGCTAAACGAAGAATTGTCTTAATACGGTGCGATAATAAAGATTACATGTTGCTTTTGGGGGGCGTGACAGAACTTCTAATTGAAGACGACTTACCCGTCGATTTAACGCAAGAAACTAACCAACATACCCCTGTTGCATCTAAAATTATGGACAAGTTTCAGAGCCATATAGGAATTAGAAGGAATGACTAATCCTCCATACCACAATATTCGCAAAATAGGAGCTTTATTTCTTCATATTACCGTTATCATTGTAGGTGGACTAACACTAGCAGAGCCAGTATTTGCTCAGGCATTCTCCCTCGATTTAGGGGTAGGTGGGCCAACAGCAACGGAACGCCTCATTCAGCTTTTTCTACTTGTTACGGTTATGGCCCTGGCACCATCAATCCTCATTATGACAACGTCCTTCATCCGGATAGTCATTGTTTTATCATTTCTAAGAACAGCCATGGGCGCGCAACAAACTCCTCCAAATCAAGTTTTAATGGCTCTCGCACTTTTCCTCACATTCTTTATTATGTCCCCGACATTTGAAGCCGCGTGGGATCAAGGAGTTCGCCCTTACATTGATGGACAGATTGATGAAAAAGAGGCATTTAAGAAAAGCCTCAAGCCTCTTCACAACTTTATGTTAAAATTTGTTCGTGATGAAGATTTAAAGTTATTTATGGATGTAGCAAACCTTCAGCCAATTGCAACGCGCGATGAGGTACCCATTAAAGTTTTGATACCAGCGTTTATTATTAGCGAACTACGACGGGCCTTCGAAATTGGCTTTCTAGTATTTATTCCCTTTCTGGTTATCGACATGGTGGTTGCATCCGTGCTTATGTCAATGGGAATGATGATGTTGCCACCAATAATAATCGCACTTCCATTTAAAATAATTTTCTTCGTTCTAGTTGATGGCTGGTTTTTGATTGTTGGCAGCCTAGTACAAAGTTTCGGCGCCCTTGGCACCTAATACTTTAATTTACCTGGCTTAGATTTCCATCTTTCAAACGTTTACGATAACTTGACATGAAGTTCTTAAAATTACTAACCATTTTAACCCGCCTCGCCACCGTTCGATAGTCAATCAAACCCATGTTATCAGGACTGGCTATAAGACGAAAAGCATCCTTAAACGATGTAGCATCCATTTCTTTTAAATAATCTCTACTGAGGCGCGTTATCCCTCGGTTATTACCGCTATAAGCAAGCGCAACTCCCAAATTTAGAACAAATTGTGCTTGTTTTTCATTGAGTTTACGACCAGGCGCTGCCCCGGTTGAAACCATAAGTCGCTGCAACGCCTTTGCCGCTTTTGGCCAATTTTTTCCCCAGTATATTTCAGATCTCAGGAGATCGGCCTCTCTACTTTCATCATCTTCTAGAGGAACTAATGCATCGACGTTGCGTTTTAAATCTATCAACGATCGTGAATTCAGGAGGCGGCGCTCCCTAGAAATTGATTCAGGCTGTCCAGCAAGGTTTGTTGTATTTAATGTCTCCAAAGCTTTCCCAGGTTTTTTATCGAGGATGTAGATTGCTGCCAATCGTGCTCCAACACGGACCTTTTCTACACCCGTTAGCCTAAACTCAATTTGCTGCTCGAGAAGCTCTGCTGCTTTTTCAAGTAAGTCCACTGCCGCCAACCTATCCGCGAGTTTTTGTATTAATTCGTCACCTCTCTTTCCAGTCGGCGTAAGCTCTTTGAATTCTTCAAATAATGCAAGTGACCGCATTGGTGGTATTTTATCGGCGGCATCATTCAAATACAAATCTACGAAAGCAGCTTCCATTCTCTGCGTTATTTCTCCACCTTTTGGGTGACCCCTGAAATTAGAGACAGCCGTTCGCAAAGTTCGTAAACCTTTGCGATATTCGCCAACGTCTAAGTAAAGGTTGCCAAGTTTGTGTAGTAAAGAAAACTCAAATTCCCCGCCCCGCCATGCGAATCGTAAATTTTCTAGCTCTTTAATTACTTCTTTTTTCTTTATTCTTTTTGTGGTTAACAACAGATCTGTGCGTAACAGAACTGACTTTGCAACACTGGGCCGGTGTTCACCCTTTTCCACCTCTTGCCAGGCCTTTATCGCTCCAGGGAAGTTACCCTGCATTTGCTTTATGGTACCCTCCATAAATGCTAATTGATCTATTTCCTTTGGTCGAGGCTCCTCTTTCGCAAGCATAGATAGGTATTTAATCCCGGACTTAATATCTCCTGCTATAATAGCAGCTTCAGTCGTGCGGATACCAAGTCTCATTTTAAGTTCTCTTGGATAAGCTCTAAACACCCCCCCCTTGGCATTCATAGTCTTAGCAGCATTCATAACATCTTCGCCGGCCGCAATTTTTGCTGCGGCACGCCAATACTCACCTTCATCGTTACCAAACATGCTTGGATGCATCAGAGCTTTTAATGATTCCTTATATCGCCCCATCATAAAATCTGTTGCACCTTGTAGAAAACGAAACTGTCGGCTTGCCGCCACATCTGAAGTTTTTGGCCTTATTAAACCAAGAACACCTTTTGCCTCATACCCATACCCATTTCCTAACAAAAATAACAACATATCAAGCCGTGCTTTCGTTTTTTCATCACCCTTTTTTTTTGTAATACGAACCAGCTTCTCACGGCGTATTTTATAAAACTCCGGAGGCTTCTGTCGTCTCATTTTCCGCCAAACTTTGGTCTCAATAATTCTAGAAAGCGCATCTCCTTTTCCAAATGATTTTCTACCACCTTTTTTATTTCTCATTGTGGAAAGCGCCAAATTACTTTCTGCTGAAATTTCCACGCCAAGCTTGGTAGAACGCACTCGTAAATCATCAATATTTGGTTGTATAACGATACCTTGAGCAGTCGGCAGTATGCTTAGTTGCGAATAACTAAATTTTTGATTAATGCCATGACCTAGAGGTATAACGGGCAAAACGAATAAATTATCATAGACCTTCGTATCCTTAAAAGGAATCGCGTCGCCTACATCTCTAATTGCAGCAGTCAACAGAGATCCTCTCGGGGATGACATTCTTGCTTTAATATTAATTGCTGTTTGCGGTTTTAAGGCCTGTTTTTTGAAGTCAAAAATCCAAGAAAAACCATTGCGGCGTATATTCGGATTAAAACCACTTATAGTTACTAGGCGTAGTATCGTGGCTTGCTCAGAAGTTTCCTGGACAATTGATTTAAAGATAAGACCACCTTGTTCCCTAAGCTTACAAACATCAACTTTTGAGGGCTTATTGAAAACCATCCATAGGCTACCGGCTCGGCGAAAAACAGCTGCCGCAACCGGCGCAGGCCAATCAAGTTTTAAAGTTGCTGGTTTAATCTTTTTTAAATTAGGATTATTATTTGTTGGCTTTAATTTTGGGCATGCGACCTCTGTTGATTGTTGGTCACCACGCATTACTGTTTTTGCACCTTTACCTTTCATTTTTTTAAGCTTTAATGGTTTTTTTACACCCAATTTAGACTTACCGACTAGTTTCAGAGCTAGCCCTTGTTTTACTTTGGCCGAAGCCCCTTGTTTTGCTATGATTTTTGGAACGAGCGTTGATATTGGAGGAGCATCATTTGGACCCGCTG
This sequence comes from uncultured Rhodospirillales bacterium, assembly GCA_905614355.1. Classification (GTDB taxonomy): domain Bacteria; phylum Pseudomonadota; class Alphaproteobacteria; order Rhodospirillales; family UBA2165; genus TMED23. The sequence continues at coordinate 4,647 of CAJQSN010000031.1, forward strand.
ATTTTAACACATCAAGAATAACCTTTGGACCATTGCGAAAATGCTTAAGCTCAGAGGTTGAAGTCACTGAAAGTCCAACGATCGTTGTGTCCATGACTACTTGTGCTTTTGCACCCCTAACATTAGCCAATCCACTTTCATTCAAGGCCGAAACAATAATATTAGCCGGTTTTGAAAAAGTAACCGTTACCAAATTACCTTGCTTAGCAACTTTGTATGCAACGCGATTTTGCCAATCAAATACAATACGACTATAGGAACTATGACTACCGACGCGCACAGCAACACGCTCCAATGCGCGCCGACCCTTGACTACTCCAGACGATTGATTATTTGTTTTTACATTTTTTTTTGCTGGGTTTGGATCAATGACTTCAACAAAAACCGTGCGACCTCGAGAGAAATAATTAAGATCAAAATTCCCAGCCAACGGGAAAATTAATACCGTACCACCATTCTGCACTCGAGGGGGCCCAATATACTTACTTAATGTCTTAGCCAACACATTAAAATTACCTTCAGCAGGTCGAGAGAACTGAATAACTATTTCTCTATTCTGGATCTTTGCTAAAAAAGGGACCGGAGTTGGCCAGGTAAAAGCCATACTAGCAATTCCATCACGCTCGCTACCCCTAACAGTTACCTTATCCCCAAGGGCATCATTGGCCGACATAATAACAGAGGCAAGGGTAAGAACCCCCATTAGCTTTTGGATGAAGCACCCAGAAATATTTATAAATTTAATCAACAGCTTAAAAACACCACTACTTATCACCACCTGACTGTAATATTACTATATCTATTCGCCGAGACAAAATTTTACGTTGATCATCAGTGGCATTTTTTAAATATGGACTGTGAGCATTACCATAGCCAAAATTCAATAATTCCCCGGAATACCCAGCCTGACGAAAGGCATTCCCAACAGAAATTGAACGTGCTAATGATAGCTCCCAATTTGACTTATATTTTGTTCCTTCCAAATTCTTTTCGTCTGCATACCCATTTATCCCGAGTCGATTCTCAACATTCCCTAAAAGACCCCCCAATGAAAACAGCGGACCCTTCGCTGTTTTCATCAAAATTGCCGAGTTAGGACCAAAGAGTAAAGATCCCGGCAAAGATACCACCAAACGATCCTCAAGTAACGTTAGTTGACTACCTTTCAATGCTTTACTCTTAATAACTTTTTGTTCAAGAACCGCTCGCAAATAATCAAGATTTATTGCCTCTCGGCGAAAAACTAAATCAATATTTGTTTTAACATCTGGAGTAGTATCAACCTTTTCTTCAATGGTAGGGTTTAAGGCATCAGTCAAAGCATCAACCATTTTTTTCCAGCTTTCAGGTGTAACGTTGGACATTGAAAAAAGCAAAACAAAAAACGTTAGCATCAAAGCTACAAGATCAGCAAAAATTATCAGCCAAAGAGACGATAAAACGCTCGGATTGGATCCAGATGAATGAGATTTTGTTTCAGACATAGGCAACTAATCTTCGGGCGGCGCAATTAAGCGCTTATAAAATTTTTTGGCGTCGTTCGGTGACCTAACATAGAACCACATTACGGCCTGGCCGTTATCAATGTTTCCCAGCCCAATAGACACTGAATCAGGAGGTGCACCTCTGCTCAGCATTTCACGAATGAAAGACCCAGCTCTGCGCATTTCAATAGTTTCCTGAGTTGGAAAGTTTTGTCCCGATGAATATGCACTTCCTACAACAAATTCCATATCAAATTGATATCCCGGCGGACGACTACTTAAAGCAGCAATAACTCGATCAATAGTCGGTTGCTGAGATTTTTTTACAACGTCACTTTCTGACTCAAAAATCGCGTCCACCGTCATTTGGATTCGCATGACTTTACCTAACTGCATAATTTCAATTTTTTCCACACCCAATGCAGTTGCAAATAATTCAGTAGTTTTATCCTGGAACACTTGTCCCTCTAAAATCGGACCAGTTTCTCGCTTATCCAATTCAGCATCTGATTTAATACTAGCTACAACGTCATCCAGTTTTTTTTTATCTACCGTCGAAATAGTTACCAATAGTATAAAAAATGCTAGGATAAGCAGGTAAAGGCTAAGAAATTGCAAAATAGTACTATCGCTACGTGCAATTAATGTACGTCTAATGGATATTTTTTTTTCTATCATAAGACGTTAAATCTTAATAACACTGCAGACATAAGACCATATTATTCCTAAATTGCGCACGATTGGGCTAAATCCTTTAAGCTAAAATTATACCGACCTACGGTTATTTTTAAAAAGCATTTTTCAAAACCCTTCCCCTGAATGTTAAGTACCAGGAATCGGTAAATTGCGCAGCCGTGACAGTGCCACAGTCATTTCCTTGGCTCTATCAGGGTTCATCTTAGCCATAATTGGAGCTAATTTTTTTTCCTTCATACGCTCTGCGACCTTCAATAGAGTATTGATATCTAATTCACCAAATATTCGAGCCGCATCCTTAGGCTTCATTGATTCATAAATTTTGACTAATGATTTTATTTTTAAATTTTCTTGTAGATCATGAGACTTAATTAATTTCTGAATTGCTAATTCTAAACTTTTCATTTCTTGAATTTTTTTATCAATTCTTTTTTCTGCAGCACCCAGAAGCCCCTCTCTTAATGTTAACTCATCCAATCGCGCCTCAATAACCTTACGTCGACTAACAAGTTGTTGCAGCACCTTAATTTCATTCTCAGTAAATAAAGTTGGATCATCTTGAGGGTCGTTTTCTACATTTTTGGATTTTGATAATTTTGACGTCTTAACATTTTTGATTTGAAACTTTGACGCTCCAGCAGGTGCTGCGGGATTGGGAGC
>CAJQSN010000032.1 GCA_905614355.1 uncultured Rhodospirillales bacterium
CTTCTTGAAGAATAGCGCCCTCCCCGGGGTTCCCAAAATGCAATATATTAGGAGCATCATGAAAAACTCTTCCTAAACCGTGACCACAAAAATCACGCACGATTGAATATCTGAAAGGAGTAACAAAAGACTGAATAGCGTATCCAATGTCACCGACAGTGGCGCCCGGTTTAACAACCTCTATACCTTTCATTAAGGCATCATAGGTTACATCGATCAGACGTTTTGCTTTAACACCAACGTCACCTACATAAAACATTCGACTAGTATCTCCATGCCAACCATCTACCGTTGGAGTGACATCAATATTTAAGACATCACCATCATTAAGAATTTTATCTCCTGGAATCCCATGACAGACTACATGATTAACAGAAATGCAGACAGATTTTGGAAAGCCACGGTAATTCAGAGGAGCCGAGACCCCTCCTTTACTTGCAATATACTCCGCACATTTTTGGTCAAGCTCATCAGTCACCGCACCGGGAACAACATATTCTGTTATAAAATCAAGTGTGTCCGCTGCCAAACGTCCGGCTATCCGCATTGCTGAAAAATCAGCTGCAGTGTGTATTTTTATTGACCTAGTTTCCCCATCCACCCGTTAATTCTCCTTGTAAATATATATGTCCAAATACCTTAAATTATAATTTCTAATTTTCGTTTTATTTTTATTTCTTCTGGAGAGATACTGCAACCGTAACATAACATCTCGACACCGGCCTTCCAAGCCGCACTAAACGCTTCCGAATAATTTGGATCAATATCACCTGCAATTGAAAGTTGATTACAATCTTCGCGCTGTACTAAATAAAGCATTACTCCACGGTCTCCATTCGCAACCTGATCTGATAATTGTTGTAAATGTTTTGTCCCACGGGCGGTTACAGAATCTGGAAACTCGGCAAGTCTAGTACCCTTTCCAGGGCGCTTTAAAGTCACGCTTTTAACTTCTAAATAACAATTAGGTAAATTAGGACGTTGCAGTAATATATCTATACGTGAATTTTTACCATATTTAACTTCTCGCTTCAAACTATCATATCCCGTGAGCTCTGCGATCAAGCCTTTTTGAACGGCCTCCTCAACTATTTTGTTAGGTAGTCCCGTATTCAATCCAATCAAAGTGCCGTTGGTTCTGATCAATTCCCATGTATACTTCAACTTCCGATTTGGATTTTGCGCAGGTGACACCCAAACCTCGGAACCAGGTTTTTTAAGGTACAACATTGAGCCAGGATTAGCACAATGAGCTATAATAACTTCTCCATTTTCCAACTCAATATCAGCGAGAAATCTTTTATACCGCTTGATTAACTTCCCCTTAATAAGAGAGTTGGAGAATTTCATTTAGGATTCAATGCGTCAGCTAAGCTAAGGTGCCCAGAACCGCGCATTAACGGTTGCGGCTGATTAGTTGACGGTGCCCAAGCCGTTAACGTTATCACCTCAAAAGTCGCAGGTATTCTCCCATCAGCATCACCGTAAGTGGTTTGATAAATTTCGGCTGCACGAAACAATACATCGCGACGGGTAAAGGTTTTCTGTCTCGTATGTGCTGACATCTGTTCTCCCATACCCCTTAAATCATGCATTAGCTTTAACGGGTTTTCATATGAAACTGTTAAAAGATCAGTATCCACAACCGGAAGTGCAAAGCCCGCCCGCTGGAGGAGCGCTCCACCATCTTGAATATCAGCAAAGGGGGATACCCTAGGGCCCGCACCCCCTACAATCTGAGTTTCTGCCGTAATTAGTGATTGGCGTAGCTCCTTTAGCGTCTCACCACCAAATAAGGCTGCCAGAAATAGCCCGTCTTCTTTAAGGGCTTGGCGCATCTGAATAAGACAACCCGGCAAATCATTTACCCAATGAAGGGATAAACATGAAATTAGTAGATCAAGCATGCCATTGCCGACTGGCAGAAACTCCTCGTCTGCGGCAAACCTTAAACCACTGGTTTGACGAACCATCCGCTCAGAGAGATCACACTGTAGGGTGGTATCAATCTTACTAAGATTCTTTAGTATTTTTGCCATCTGCCCCGTATGACACCCCACGTCTAACGCCACAGGGAACCTCCGCCTAATATCACTGAGCCTGTCTGTCAGCATTCGCGCTACTTCGCAAAATAGAAATTCAAAATTACTAAGTTCTCCTACTGCTCTATCTCGATGTAATTTTACCAGTTTACGGTCAAATACTTCATGGATTTCTTTCGGTTCTTTTGACATTCGGAATATATGGCACAAAAACCTTCCAGCCCCAACGCAATAGTTAAATAGTCAGAAAATAAATCAGGATTAAACTCTCAATTCTAATTTTAAAACAAGGCTTCCTTTTTAATGTCGGTATCAAAAGACGTTTTATTGATTGAAACGATAGTTACCATGGGGATATTAAATTAATATGGCAAATACCTAGAGACATAGTTATAAAAATAATAGTATATTAATCACGAATTAGTCTTTCGAGAAGTATTTAGTTAAGTTAGTGAACGTCACTGAAAAACTAAGTAAAAATAAATAGCGCGTACCATAATGTATAGGAAGCTCATTGGCCAAAATTGATGTTTACACCTCACCTTTTTGTGGCTTTTGTTACCAAGCCAAAGAATTATTCGAAGACAAAGGTGTTAGCTTCAATGAAATCGATATAATAGCACAACCAAACCGCCGTAATGAAATGTTAGAGCGTGCGAATGGTCAGAAAACGGTACCGCAAATTTTTATTAATGACGCGCATATAGGCGGCTGCGATGATCTATACTCCCTTAATACAAAAGGTAAATTAGACGCTCTTCTCGGTTAAATTATAGGACTAATAATAGAAACATTAAACTGGACATACCGTGACAAGTTTTAAAGCTGCCTGTATTCAAAATAATGCGCAAAATAATATCAGTGATAATTTACCAATTGTCAGAAGTTTAATCCGTGAGGCTGTCGACCTTAAGGCAGACTTTATAGCACTGCCCGAGTGCGTCAGTTTAATGGAGCCTGATGCTAAAGCATTAGAAGCTAAAGCTCCGGAAGAAAAAAATCATCCATTTCTTTCCATGTATGAAGATGAAGCAAAATCATCAAGAACTTGGATATTAGGCGGTACTCTAGCCGTTAAAATTACTGATAAAGAAACAGAAAATAAGGTGGCCAATCGACTTTATTTATTCAATCCATTAGGAAAAATCGTCGCAACTTATGATAAAATCCATATGTTTGACGTTGATCTCGGCAACGGCCTTTCATATAAAGAATCAGCAACATACTCCCCTGGAAACAAAGCCGTGGTTACCCCACTGCCCTGGGGTAACCTTGGATTGTCAATATGTTATGATATTCGTTTTGCCTACCTCTATAGAGCTTTAGCTCAAGCAGGTGCAAATATTCTTTGCGCGCCCTCGGCCTTTACTAAAATTACAGGTCAAGCTCATTGGCACATATTACAGCGCGCCCGAGCCATTGAAACTGGCTGTTTCGTTATTTCCCCGGGACTTTGTGGTAATCACGCACAAGGGAAAGAGACCTTCGGTCACTCAGTTATCATTGATCCATGGGGCAAAGTGCTCGCCGATGCAGGTCCAGATGTTGGCGTCATTACTGCAAAAATTGATATGGAAAAGGTTACTGAAGCTCGCCACAAAGTGCCCGCGCTTACCCACGATGCAAGATTCAAAGTGAACAGGGGGGAGATAGACTAAAAGATAGTTTAGAAATTTGCATAGAATAATTATAAAAGATTACGTCAAAAATAACGATTTACTGCACAAATTTTCTGAATCACGGAAGGCCTAGGATTTTTTTCATATCCTTGCTCAAAAGCTACGACGTCTAGCTTGTTGGTGAATACATCAGTTAACTCGTTTATTTTAAGTAAAAAATTTGGGTTACTTGGCCGCCCATAAGCTTCATTTCCAGACATAAATGTTTGATAAATCAAAACACCATTATGTGACAGTGCATTAATTAAATCTCCAAAAAGTGGTCGGTGTAAATAATTAGTTACAATAATTCCTGAAAATTCTTGTTTATTAAAGGGGAATTTAGCACTAGTTTCGAGATCAAACTTATATTTTTTAAGGTTTAGTTCTCCTGAAATATCGGCTAATTGACTGATATCTTTATCTAGAGCCACAACTGTATACCCTTGATCCAGCAAAAATCTAGTATTGCGCCCGCTACCACAAGCCAAGTCTAGAACTAGTTTTTTCGAAGGAATCAGCGGTATATATTTTCTTACCCAATCCGATACTATCGGAATACTGTTTTTTATTTTTTTAGGTACTTTAGACATATTTTCCATTTATCAATATTTTATATAATAAATCTTTATCCAGGTACAATAACAGCCAAAAGCTTGGCAACATTGTTAAACTACTGTAGATCTCAGAATCTATAATACATTAAAAAGTATGTAATTATAATTACAGGTTTAAAATGATTCTCTATAATTTGAAATGCCCCCAAGATCATAGTTTTGAAGCTTGGTTTAAAGATAGCGGGACATATGATAAGCAGGCAAAACGCAAACACATTGAATGCCCAGTATGTTCTGATACTACGATTGAAAAAGCTATAATGGCTCCGCGTTTATCGTCAACAACCCGCAAAAAAGGGCTAGAGTATGAGACCTCAACAACGAACGAGCCAAACCATAATAATTTAAAACTTAATGTGGATAAAAGTAGGGCCTCTAAAGCAGCTCGAGAATTTCTAGAGATCGCGAATAAACTACAAAAACATGTTGAAGAAAATTGCGAAAACGTTGGTGGAAAATTTGCGGAAGAGGCTCGCGCAATCCATTATGGAGAAGCTAAGGAGCGTGGTATTTATGGCGAGGCTACACCATCTGAAGTCGAAGGATTGGTTGAAGAGGATATTTCAATTAGCAGCATTCCGTGGAAAAAAAACAAACCGTCATAACAAATAATTAAATCTAACTATTTAGATTTTTCTGCCGTAATAAAATAATTTATACTTAGATCTTGTGAAAAATCCCAATCATCATCGAATAAATTTAATTGCATGCCAGTAATGTCCAGGACATCCAATCCATTGTTTCGCATATGATAACAAAACTCAGAGGGCTTAACAAATTTTCGCCAATCATGGGTACCCGCGGGTACCCACCTTAAGATATATTCCGCCACGATTTTTGCCAACACTAATGACTTAAGTGTCCGGTTAAGTGTAGCACCTAGTATAAGCCCTCCTGGCTTAAGTAGTTTAGCGCAAGCAGCCATAAAGACTTCAATATCAGCAACATGTTCAATCACTTCCATATTGATCAAAACATCATATATTTGACCCTTTGCCACTAAGTCTTCGGGCAATAAAGTCTTATATTCAATACTCAGAGACATCATATGCGCGTGACTTTTAGCAACCTCAATACTTTCATCTACAGCATCAATACCCGTAACGTCAGCTCCTAATCGCGCCAATGGCTCACAAATCAAACCGCCGCCGCACCCAACATCAAGGATGGATAAATTGGAGAGAGAATTAATATCTCCTGTTTCACGGTTATAATGGCTACAAATTTGATCGCGTATATATGTCATACGAATAGGATTGATTTGGTGTAAAGATTTAAAATCTCCACTCGGGTCCCACCATACTGTTGCCAAGCTTGCAAAATGCTCAACCTCATCCAATAGGGCGGTACCAGCCCCAGCTATATCATGGTTTTTATTTTTGGCAATTATTGTCATGAAAAAATTAATACCCTAAAAACTTGAGAAAAACACTACATCTCTTGCACAAAGGTACCCAGAAATAGTAAGAATACGCCTCAGAGCATAAAAAAGGCTATAGCACCTCAATATTATGTCTTTTTTTGAGGTATTAAAATATGTTAAGCAAAAAAATATAGCAGGATGATTACCTAAATAACTACTATGGCATGAGTATATAATGGCACGAATTGTACAAAAATTCGGCGGCACATCTGTCGCTAATATCGAGTGTATAAAAAATGCTGCGCAACTGGCAAAAATGGAGTACGACGCTGGAAATCAAGTTATTGTAGTTGTGTCGGCTATGGCTGGTGTCACAAACCAATTGGTCGACTATGTCAACCAAGTAAACGGCACATTAGATCCAAAAGAATATGATGTTGTAGTATCAACAGGAGAACAGGCAAATGCCGGTCTGATGGCCCTAGCTATTAAGAACCTGGGCATAAAGTCCCGATCATGGCTAGGTTGGCAAATACCAATCCAAACTGATGCTATTCATGGAAAATCTCGAATTATAAATGTACGCACTAAAGAGCTTGAGAAGTGTTTATCTGATGGTGAAATTGCCGTAGTGCCTGGTTTTCAAGGGATTAGTCCTGACAACCGCATCACCACACTTGGTCGAGGCGGCTCGGATATAACAGCTGTGGCACTAGCGGGAGCGCTCAAAGCC
>CAJQSN010000033.1 GCA_905614355.1 uncultured Rhodospirillales bacterium
TTTATGCAACTAATAATCATTATCAATTAATTTCATACAATACACTAAACCCGGGTTTGAATATTTACTCAATATTCCTAACAAACTTTAGAAAAGCAGCTCAATTAAAGACATGTTTACTACTGTCCAGGATCAACATATGATAAATTTACATAATAAATAAAAACGCGATTGTGGGATGAAATTCCAAAATGCCAAAAGAAAATAATTGCGTAGCAATAGTTACTGGGGCGTCAACTGGAATAGGTCTTGAGATTTCCCGAACGCTAGCAAGGCACGGCTACAGTATAGCTATGACTACTCGACATGCCAAAAATCTAAAAGATATAGTCACTGAACCTGTTTTTCGGAATGTTAGTGTTCTTCCAATTGAACTCGAACTTTTATCTGAAAAAAGTATCAGTGAGACCATTCAAAAAGTTAATACTGAATTTGGTCGTGTAGATGTACTCGTTAATAATGCGGCAACAGCACTGGTAAAGCCTGCAGTAGATGTCAATTGGGATGATTGGGACACAGTGGTTAATGCTAATTTGAAAGGCTCTTTTTTTTTAAGCTCACAATTTGCTAAGCTGTGTCTTGATTCCAAGCATAGTGGGGCCATTGTTAACATAGCCTCAACGCACGGACTTCTCGGTTTGGCCGGACGATCTGTATACGGAATATCAAAAGGTGGAATGGTTCAAATGGCCCGCATGCTTGCTATAGAATGGGCCGAGAATAATATTCGTGTTAACACAGTGTCGCCAGGAACCGTGATGACTACTTCGCGAGAAAAGTCTCTAGATAAGGAGGCTCAAATTAAGATGTTGAAACGTATTCCATATGGTCATTTTCCAAAAGTAAAAGACGTTGCAGAAGCCGTTCTATATTTAATCGAGGCAGAGAATGTTACGGGGCAAAATATAGTAGTCGATGGCGGGATGTCAGTAACTTAATAAATATTTGATTTAAATTTTTTTTAAGGCTAAATCAGCGAAATAATTTTTAGCTCATAACTACGCTAATTATTCTAGTTGCGTAGGTACAAACCAACCCTTATTTTGACCTTCGCAAAGGGTCAATCAAATCGTCATTGCAACAGAGGTTGATTATTATTAGTGAGGAGAAATGGTCATATGTTCAATATGCACCTAACGCCAGAGCAGGTTGAATTTCAAGGTATGTTACAAAATTTCGTATCTAATGAAATTAAACCAAAATCTATTAAATCTGATCGTTTACAGCCTTTCGAAAAACCACTGATGGCGGAACTAGTAGATCAGGCATCAGAACTTGGTTTACGTAGTCTTTCCCTTTCTGAAGAAGCAGGAGGGGTGGGAGCGGATCTACTGACTTCATGCATTATACTAGAAGAACTAGCGGTTGGTGATGTCGATATAGCAATTACACTGGGCCAAACCGCTTTGTTGTCAGGATTATTATTTGATAAATGGATGACACAAGACCAGCATAATCGTTATATTTCCAATTTCCTGACTGATCCTAATTTTCAGTTAGCATATGCAGGCCATGACCCCGATTCTTTACTTGGCTGGAACTACCACAAAAAAACCCAAGAAGAGGGTTCTGACAATCCACTAGTTATTAAACAGAGTAATAAATGGGTTCTTAATGGTTCCGTTAACTTTATAACTAATGCACCAATAGCCAGTCTTTTTATTGTACCCACTTGGTTTGAAAACCAAATAATATTTATACTTATACCTAAGGATGCCGCTGGCCTCAAAGTTGGGGAGGCAATCAAGACGACAGGAGAAAACCAAACACGATGGCATCACGGCACAATGTCTTTAGTAGAATTTAGTAATTGTAGCATTCCATCAGAGAACCAACTCAATTGTGCTGATAATGGACGGGATTTTGGAGTGCGAAATTCTATCCAACGCGCGGCAATCAATCTCGGTGTTGGTAGGGTCGCATTTGAGACTGCTATTGAATATACTCAGATCCGTCGACAAGGCGGCGTTAATATAATTGAGCATCCAGCTATTGGTAAAATGATTGCGGATATGGCTATAAAATTGGAACACGCTAGAGCAATGATATGGAAAGCGGCTTGGTTAATAGACAATCCAAGTGAAATCACTGGCGGCAGTATGCCTCGATTACCTTTACACACTATTGCCAGCAGTTTCACGGCAGAAGCAATTCACGAAGTAACTCAGCTGGCAGCAGACT
>CAJQSN010000034.1 GCA_905614355.1 uncultured Rhodospirillales bacterium
GCATGGGCCGGTACGGAGCGGTCTTTATGCGCAAAAAGGAGTAGACGTTTAATGACACTCGTATTTGCGGGAGCCTGCTCCCACGCGCCTGGAATTACTGGTCGGGCCGAACGTGGGGACCCCACACAACGTAAAAATCTCCTCAACAACTTTGATCGTATGAGGCAAGAAATAAAAGAGTCAGGTGCAAAAGCTCTGGTTGTCGTTGCTGCTGAGCACTTTGCTAATTTTTTTATGAGTAATATGCCGGCATATTGTATCGGCATGGCAGACTACTACGAAGGTCCAATAGAAGATGAGGAGTGGCTCGCAATTAAACGTGTTCGTGTGCCTGGAAATTCACAACTATCAGAACGTTTAATTAAAATTATCATGAACGACGTGGATGTAGCTTATGCCCAAGAGTGGAAATTCGACCACGGCATTAGTGTTCCACTAAACTTTCTGACACCTGACTATGATATAGATATCGTCCCTGTAAACATTAACTGTCAAGGCCCTCCCCTTACGCCACTTAGTCGAGCTTATAAATTTGGCCAGGCCCTTCGTAAAGCGTGTGATTCAGTTCCAGAAAAAATTGCAGTGGTAGCTACTGGCGGTATTTCTCATTGGCCTTGCACGCCGGATTCTGGGAAAATAAATGAGGATTTTGACCGCGAGTTTCTAGATTGCTTTATAAAAAACGATAAAGAAAGAATGTTATCGTTCACGGATGAGTATACATACGAAAATGGAGGTCAAGGAGGTTTTGAAATTCGCACATTTATAGCCATTGCCGGTGCCTGTGAAGGTGCCAAAGGGAATTTGTGGTGTTACGAGCCAATTCCCGATTATGCAGTTGGCTGCACCCTCGTTAAAATGGAAATTAAATAACGATGAATAAAGACCTTACAGGAAAAATTGCATTTGTAACGGGTGGTAGCAACGGGATTGGAGCAGCGACCTCACGAATGCTGGCCGTAGCTGGGGCCAGTGTTATCATTGGATATAATAGTGGTGTTGACCGCGCTAATATACTTTTAAAAGAATTACCAGGAGACGGACACTCGATCCAACAATTAACACTGGAGAACAGTAGTTCTGTAAAACAAGCTGCTGATCAAATAAAGTCAGCCCATTCAAAGCTGGACATACTGGTAAACTCTGCCGGTTTTACAAAGCCAATTCCTCACCATGATTTAGATGCACTTGATGATGATTTAATGGATAAAATGCTTATCGCCAATGTTCGCGGACCATTTTCAGTCATACGAGAACTGCGCCCTCTCCTCAAAGCTGCAGCCGACAGTGTGATAGTTAACCTCTCCTCAGTGTCCGGTTTTAAAGGTACCGGTAGCAGCATTGCCTATGTAGCGTGCAAAGCTGCTATAGATACAATGAGCCTCTCACTAGCGCGCGTACTAGGCCCAGAAATTCGAGTAAATTGCGTGTCACCAGGCGCCGTTGCAACAGATTTTGTTGCAGGACGGGATCGTGAAAAACTAAAAAAACTCTCACAAAATTCACCTTTGCAAAAAGTTGTTGAACCCGAAGACGTGGCCCTAGCTATCATGGCCTATATTACACACCTAAAACACTCTACGGGCGCGCGAATGATTGTCGACAGCGGCAATTTTCTAAAATAAATTCTTAGTGAAGTGATGTAATCCCCGTATCGATTGTACGGTGCTAAAATATTAAAAATACCACAGTGGTTCCGTGTTAATACTTATTTCCTTTTTCTATCCATTTCAGGTTTAGCTCGAGTAATCGCAAACACACCTAACATGATAATTCCAAAAGCAATAAAGTGAAAAAACTCCAACCGTTCTCCTAAAAACATAATAGCCATAATGGTAATCATAATAAGTCGAAGGTGAATCGTGCCGCTTGCTTTATTTGCACCTAATTTAAGATTAGTGTAATTCCAAAGACCTATAGCGGCCACAGCAACCATAATTCCTGCCCATAAAACTGCAACAGTAGTTACCTTATTCAATACCATCGGTTGTGAGTATAAAGTTTCCCATACATAAAATGGTATGAGCAAAAATATACCTAAACACTGTATCACATTTAACGTCAAAATAGCTGGAACCGATGGAGGTAATTTTTTTAGAAGCACAGCATACATAGAAAACCCAATAACGGATATAATCATCCAAATATCTCCTGGGTTTGGTTCTAGGTTAATTAAAACTGAAATATCACCTCGTGAGATTATATAAAATACACCAAAAATCGCAATAACAGCTCCGAAAATTTGTCCTTTGGTCACAAATTCTCGATAAAATAGCCAGGATAATGCGAAAGTTATAGCGGGCTGAACTGATGATACTATCGCTGCATTTATCGCTGTTGTATAATTTAGTGCTATATAGATGGTGGTATTACCAAGAACGATCAAACAGAAGGCCATCCCAACATATATTCGCCATTCCTGAAAAATTATTGGTCCAAATTGTCTGATATACTTAATAGTAAAAGGTAAAACTACGAGTGTTGCTAAAATCCAACGCCAAAATGATAGGCCGATAGGGGGAACTGCTCCCTCAATTAAACGTCCCATTATTTGATTGCTGCCAAATAATGCTTGGGAAACTAGGAGTAGGAAGAACGTCCAAATCAAAACCCCTCCAGTTAATTCTTTTTTATTATTGGCATTTGGGCCTTCCATACTGGATCACACCTTCACTGAACAACACAAATTTTAACATACGGCACTATCCAGAAAAGCCTGGGACCTGGTCTATGCCAACAGCAATAAAATTATTAAATTGCTCTCATTAAATAAATACCGAAAAAATCTTTTTGATCACTCCAGTCTTTTAATAAGCTAAATCCCGATTTTTCAGCCAACTCAGAAAATTCTTTTTTTGAATATTTATAAGAACACTCTGTATGTATACTTTCACCCTTTTCAAAAGAGAAATCTAAACTATCAATTTTAATAGCTTGCTTAGTATCACTAACGAGGTGCATTTCAACTCTTCCAAGTTCTTCATTATAAAAAGCTTTGTGAGAAAAATCTGAGATCTTTATATCAGCATCCAGTTCATTTTTCATTCTATGCAGAAGATTTAGATTAAAATCAGCAGTATGACCCTCTAGATCATTATAAGCTTGATTAAAAATTTCGAAGTCTTTCTTTAAATCAACGCCAACCAAAAAAGAACCCTCATCACCAACCAAATGTCGAACATTTGTTAAGAACTGAGCGGCTTCACTTGGAGTTTGATTGCCAATGGTAGAACCAGGGAAAAAAGCAAGCCGCTTTAGAGATGCTGCGTAAGCCTTTTCTGGCCAATCGATTGGTTCCATAAAGTCTGCACAAATTGCTCCAACCGAAATATTAGCATAATTTGAAGCTATTTCTTTTGCTGTGGCAATCAAGTGGGTTTTCGAAATATCTATTGCCATATAGTGCGATGGCCCTGGTAAGGCCGACAGAAGTGCTTTGATCTTAACACTTGATCCACAACCATATTCCACGACTGTCGAACCAGGCTCAACAAGAGAGTAAATTTCTTTTTTGATATCATTGAGTAATGCTATTTCGGTTCGAGTTACATAATACTCTGGCGTATCACAAATTTTATCAAAAATCTTGGAGCCGCGTTCATCATAAAAAAATTTAGGTGACATTGTTTTCTGAGGTAGTGACAACCCCTCCAAAACAGCCCCGTGAAAATCCTCTTTTTTAGGTTGAAGATCAATAAAATAGTCAAGGTCTTTAATATTCTCTTTATTCATTAAACTAAATCCCCAAATAAAAAATTATTGCGTAAAATTCATGCCTACACCCTGATGTCAAGCAGGTCTTAATAGAATCACATCAATATTCATCAAATTAATTAGATCCTCGGCGAGCAAAATAAATTCCTAAAATTATAATCAGTCCACCCCCACCCTGAATCAAACTAAGGCTTTCACCAAAAATAACCCAAGCTATAATTGCAGCTAATGCTGGCTGTAAAAGCAAGCCCACCGACCCAAACGCAGCCGGTAAATGGGCAAGCGAAAATGCAATAAAACTCTGCCCGCCTGCGTGTGAAATTAAAGCAAGACCCAACAAAACTGCCCAACCATATAGAGTTGGGGCAATAAAACTCTCCTTAGATATTAAGGTTATTGGAACCATACACAAGCAAGTTACAAACCCAGACCACACAATTACTGTAATAGTAGAAAAATCCGCGCGTAGACGACTAACCGACAGCAAGTATGCAGCATAAAATACTGCCGCCACGAGACCAAATGCGTCACCAACTAGATGTTCAATATGAAAAATAAAACTATCGCCAAGTAAAAATACGACCCCCAACATCGACAACATCATTCCACCTAAAAAAACACGGCTAAACCGCTCGCCAAATAAAAAGAAGCTGCCTAAAGTAATAAAAATTGGAGCGAAGTTTGCTAGTAGGGTCGCATTCGCAATTGAAGTTAATTTTATCGACCAGTGCCAAAATGAGAGATCTGCCGCAAAGAAAATTCCCGCAATCGCTAGGCGCAGATAATCTTTTAGCGAGCTTGGTTGTCTATGAACGGTGTCACTCTTATTATCATAATACACCCACAGAAAAAAAACTGGCAGTGCAAAGAATACCCTGTAAAAGGCAGTAGCGCTTGGTCCTAATTCACTGAGACGCACAAAAATAGGTGCTAGTGAAATAGCAGCAGCGCCTAAGAGTAAAAAAGCAACAGCTCTTTGACTAATTTTATTTTTATCCATCCAGCTATCGGGGGTTTTATTAGGTTTTAAATTTAGCATGAGGCCGGGTTATATAGATAACATTCTTAAACAGCCATACTGAAGTTATCTCATCACATTTAAAATATAAGGCTCGAAACCTATGAAAAAATCTAATAACCTCCATCTATGGAGAAGAAGCCATTTGAGATACTGAACGAAGGGGCCGCAGAAGACATAATCCTAATCTGCGATCATGCCAGTAATTATGTCCCGCCAGAATATAAGAATCTCGGCCTAGAACCCGAGCAACTGAATCAGCATATAGGCTGGGACATAGGTGCTGCAGATATTACCTGTAGAATTTCGAAAACAGTTAATGCCTCTGCAATTATATGTAACACATCTCGATTGGTCATTGACACCAATAGATCTCCTGATGATCAAGAGTGCATACCAAAAGTAAGCGATAATATTATCATCCCGGGCAATCAAAATCTTAAAAGATCCGATTATATTGCCCGTACAACTAAGTATTTTTGGCCCTACCATAATGCAATTTCGAATGTGATCAGTAATTACACAAAACGCTCTAAACACCTAAAAAGTATTCCTATGATTTTCTCAATACATACTTTTACGCCAATAATTTTATCACAAAAAAAAACAAAACGACCTTGGCATGCCGGCGTATTATGGAACCGAGATCCACGTGTTTCTGAGCCTTTAATTCAATTACTCAAGAATCATTCTGATAATTTAGTTATTGGTGATAACGAGCCTTATTCAGGGAAAGAATTTTATTATTCTCTAGATTTTCATGCGGGCAATGTCGGATTACCTCATTGTGCTATTGAAGTTCGACAAGATTTGGTTACTAAACCCGGGGACACGATTTACTGGGCAGACCTTATTTCAAAATTACTACAAAATATTCTACGCACTAAACAAATTCTTGAGCTAAAATATTATTAAATCCTACTCTGAACCTTACAATCTAAACTTGCGGCCAGACTAAATCTTTATTACAACAATATTCTATATTGTATTTAACAAAACCGAAATTTTAAGGGAAAACCATGGCAGATGTAGGCGGCATTGCAAGCGATCGGCTCAGAACAATAATTGAACGAATAGAGCGGCTCGAGGAAGAAAAGGCGGCTCTTGCGGAAGACATCAGAGAAGTATTCTCCGAAGCAAAATCAGCTGGTTTTGACGTGAAAATTTTACGACAAGTCATTCGACTACGCAAATTAGAGAGCTCAGATCG
This sequence comes from uncultured Rhodospirillales bacterium, assembly GCA_905614355.1. Classification (GTDB taxonomy): domain Bacteria; phylum Pseudomonadota; class Alphaproteobacteria; order Rhodospirillales; family UBA2165; genus TMED23. Next base: position 5,943 of record CAJQSN010000034.1, read on the forward strand.
CCAAGAACAAGAAGCAATCCTTGATTTATATAAACGCGCTTTAGATATGCCATAGATTGCGTGTGTTAAAAATTCTCTACCCAAGGTCGGACCTCTATTTCCCAAGTCCAGGCAGATCTATGTTGCGTATGTAGGTGATAATAAGTGTCCGCAATTGCATCCGGTAACAACCAGTTATCTTCACCCTCACCAGAAAAACTATTTGTTCCCTCTGAGTGTATGCCACCATCTACAACCACATGGGCAACATGAATATTTTGAGGATGAAGCTCTCGTGCCATACTCTGCGCTAATCCACGCAAACCAAACTTTCCCATAGCAAAAGTTGCTGATTTAGGAAATCCTTTAACCCCAGCAGAGGCGCCTGTGAACATTATTGTTCCACTACCTACCCTTTTCATTATTTTAGCGGCTTCTTGCCCAACCAGAAATCCCCCGTAGCATGTTGTTAGTATAGCATCCCTAACTTCCTCTACATCAATTTCGGTAATTTCGCCCCTAATTCGCTTACTAGCATTAAAAATAACAACTTCTGGATCTCCTAAATCTAGCTGGACCGATGAAAATAAGTCCCGAACACTCTTTGGGTCAGATGTTTCACAACTATAGACTGCAGCGCCAAGTTCATCGACTAAATTAGATAATTTTTTAGTGTCCCTAGAAGCCAACGCAATTTGCATACCAGCTCCAGAAAATTTTCTTGCCAAAGAAGCACTTAATCCTGTTCCAGCTCCAACTATAAGTCCAATTTTTTTATTAGCCATAACAACATTCTTTCTAAGTATCAAATTAATATAACTAAAAATTATAGGTGTATTAAGCTACAATTAATCATATCTGACGACCATCACAATAACTTATAACAAATACTATGATAATAAATTTATTTTCAGATTAAATTATTGTTTACTAGATAGTAATATTTGGGCTGTTATGATAATAACTATAGAAATATAAAAATGTTTTCGATGTAATTTGAGGTAAAAATGAGTACTATTGGGGATATAGTAAACGCACAAGTGTCAAGAAATGAAATGACAGGTATGAGTTCTCTGGTGACAATTACTGAGAAACTTGTCGAACGCATGAATGAGCAAAAAGCCTCTCGAACCGTTATTTTTGAAGATAATGGTGACTACCGTCGCGGCAAACGCCAAATTGGAAGATTGCAAAGTTTTAAAGATCAAATTTCTGGGAGTGTGACCGCCGCCTCCAAAGCTCAAACTGCGCTGAGGTTTATAGAGCAACACATGGATGCCATGCGAACTAAACTACAGTCTACGTTAGGATCAACTTCACAAGAAGATAGGGAAAATACGGCAATTGAATTTGGTAAACTTTGGGATAAGATTAATACGAATGCCGATGGGGCAAATCATATTATGGATTATCAAAATATAAACCTAATAGGTAACACTGCAGGACCAGACTGGAAAACCGAAGATATTCACACACGAACCAGCCAAAAAGGCGGTTATACAACGATTGAAGGAGCTTACCTGGGATCCAATTTTGAGCTAATAGATACTGAAGGTAACACCTGGCAGATATCTAAGAATGAAGAAGTTTATAAGCAGTACAATGATACAGGTTCCGCAACAGGCAAAGAAATTTCTACAAAGAACATAACAATCAGTAGCTTAGACGCTTCAACCGATGCTCTTACTTTAAGTAATGGCACAGACACCCTTAGTGGCACACTTAACCGAGGGGGCTTAAAAATTCTCCAGGCTCAATATTATAATAACTTCACTGATGATAATTCTATCCAGAATGCAATCAAGGATATAGATAAAGCTATTATTCACTTCGATTCCAAAGCAGCTAGCATAAGAGCCAGCACATCTCTTCTTCAAGGTAATAATGATTTGGTCAAAGAACAAATAGCACAACTAGAAAAAGAAGTGGCCGATATAGTAACAATCGAAGTCAAAGAAAATGGGGCAAAAAGTAGAGCTGAAAGTCTAAAATTTGCGATGACACTGAATAATATGAATCTTATTTCCCAGAACAACCAAGGTTTAATACAAAACATGCTGCAAGCCGCCCAGGGGCCCGGATCAGCAAGTGGTTTATTTGGATTACTGGGTTACTAAAATTACGCTCAAAGTACCAATGACCAATCAAAAGTTAATTTGGGGGTTTTAAACCACCCGTGGCCCAATCCAATAATTCGACCGTATGGACCACTTGCAGACCAGTCCCGCTCGCCAACTGCATTAAACATCCTATATTACCAGTAGCCAAAATACTTGCTCGATTAGATTTAGACACTTTGTCAATCAGAGTTAATCTGCGATCTTTTAGCGTCTCGGCCATTGCAGGCTGCAACAGATTATAACTACCGGCCGACCCACAGCAAAAATGTCTTCCTGGAATTTCGGTAAGCTCAAAACCAACAGCTTTTAAATGTTCTCGGGGTTCCCGTGTTATACCTTGGCCATACATTAATGAGCATGCATCGTGATATATTATGTTGGGCTGATTTGATAGGCTGACACTAGGTAGCTGATGCTCCGATAATAGTTCGGATATATCTTTGGTTAAATTAGATATTTTTTTTGCTTTTTCATTATACTCTAGGTCATCCTTAAACATGTAGGCATAATCTTTGATCTCAGTGCCACAACCAGCGGCATTTACAATAATATTGTCAATTCCCCGTTGATCAAATTCCGTTAACCAGGCATCAATATTAGTTTTAGCCAAATCTCGCGCTATACTATCTTTTCCTATGTGATGATTAAGGGCTCCACAACACCCTACCCCTTCCGTAACAACGACCTCCATATTCATGCGCGTCAGCAGGCGGATAGTTGCTTCATTAATTGAAGGGCGCAGAACGTTCTGAGCACAACCCATCAGCAAAGAAACTCGCTTTATCTTGAGCCCCTTGGCTGGAAAAATTTTAGCGGTATTAGTTATTTTCTCAACTTTTAATTCCGCCGGCACCATATTTATCACACTAAAAATTTTAGAGCTGAAGAACCTAGAAAGAGGCTTGGCAAATCTAGCCATCCTGAGCACAAATCTAAAAAAGCGTGCATGGGTGATTATATAAACAATTAACGAACGTAAGAAACGCTCGAACCAAGGTCGTTGGTGATGATCTTCAATATAACTACGTGCGTAATCGATGTAGTGTTGATAATCAACCCCTGATGGGCAAGCCGACACACAGGCTAAGCACGACAAGCAACTATCAACATGAGAAACAGTTTCTGTATTTGGCGCATCACGACTCTCCAACATATCCTTAATCAAGTATATACGACCTCTAGGACTTTCACGCTCGTCTCCTAAGACTGAATAAGTTGGACAAGAAGGTAAGCAGAAACCGCAATGAACGCATTTTCGGAGATTCTCCTCCATCATCTGCATGAGAGGGTTAGACCGTTGCACTTCTGTAAAGTCAGTTTTCATATACCCTCGTACATTCGGCTAGGGTTAAGCACATGGGTTGGATCAAAATTATCTTTAATAGACCGGGTCAGACGACTAAGAACCGGCGTTTGAGGCTGAAAAACATCAGACGTCAGACGCAACTCTGCACTGCCCCGCATTAAGGTCGCATGCCCTCCTATAGAACCTAAGACTGATCGAATTGCCATCCCCACTTCCGTTAATTTCCCATCAGCAGCCAGCCAAATTAGCCCGCCACCCCAGTCAAAATAGGTTTTACACTGGACAACACTTTTTATCTTTGCAACCAGGTTTGCTCCCTCAGAAGGGGGCACTGAAATTCTCCAAATTTGATCGGTTTGACCATTCAATAAAGAGCCTACATTCCCGATTTCATTCCACAAGCTCGCTGAGTTGCAACCGTGAAGTTCTTTAACTTCTCCATAAGATTGCCATAAGGCTTTCACGCCCTGACAGCGCGCACAAACAGAAGTTGCTGGACCCTGAAATCTGACAGCTGTCACAGATAGTGTCCGGTTATTAAGCAGAGGTATTAATGAGTTTGTTGCAATATCAGCGGGTAAATGCGCTGCTGCATTCACCTCAAATGGACCCTGAAAGGTTTCAGATAATGCCTGGATTCCCTGCTTATCGTCTAATCCGAAGACTAATGCTGTGCGAGTCTTTTCAGGTTTTGGCAGAACTTTAATAGTTATAGAAACCATTATAGCCAGGGTCCCAAAGGATCCTGAAAGAAGTTTAGCTAAATCAAAACCGGTAACATTTTTTACCACACGACCGCCTGACTTAAACTCTTCGCCTCGTCCACTTATTGCATCAAAACCCAGGCAAAAATCTCGCGCCGCACCTGATTGTATCCGCCTAGGGCCAGATAAGTTTGTAGAAATTATACCACCAAGAGTTCCAGCGCCTTTGATGCCACCATAAAGTATAGACAAATCTGGCGGCTCAAATGCTAACTGCTGTTGGTTCTCAGAGAGTATTGCCTGGATATCTTCAATCGGCGTTCCGCCACCTGCCGTCATGACTAATTCTTGCGGTTCATACAAGGTAATAGCTGATATTTTAGATAAATCCACCAATGCGGACGTTTTATTTGGACGTCCCCAGCCACGTTTAGATCCAGCCCCAATAATCTCGATAGATTTCTCATCATTTACTACCCCTCGGACAATATCCAAAACTTCTTTTTTGTTGTGCGGAATAAGACGTTTACTCATCAGAAAATTCTAAAATCGAGGAATATCAGAAAAAGAAGTTTCCCCATGATGAACATGAACTCGACCAAGCTCTGCACAACGATGGAGAGTTGGAAATACTTTACCTGGATTTAATAATCCATTTGGGTCAAAGGCACATTTAAGGCGTTGTTGTTGTTTTAGGTCTTCCTCTGTAAATACTTTTTCCATAAGATCACGTTTTTCAACACCCACACCATGCTCGCCAGTCAAGACACCTCCCACATCAACGCAAAGCAGTAAAATTTCTCGACCAAATTCTTCAGCCCTTTCCAGCTCTCCCAACTCATTAGCATCATACATGATCAAGGGATGAAGATTTCCATCTCCAGCATGAAAAACATTAGCTACGCGCAGTTTATATTTTTGAGACATTTCATTAATTTTTATCAAGACTTCCGGAAGCCGCGCCCTCGGAATTGTACCATCTACACAGTAATAATCAGGCGTAATACGACCTATAGCTGGAAAAGCAGCCTTGCGACCTGCCCAAAAAATTTCACGTTCAGCCTCATTTTTACTCACCCGAATATAGTTAGATCCTAATCCGTTTGCTATATTTTGCACACGTGCAATTAGGTCAGAAACCTCGACTACTGGGCCATCTAATTCAACAATTAATAAAGTTTCAACATTAGATGGATAACCCGCATGAACAAATTCTTCGGTTGCTTCGATTGCAAGCTTGTCCATCATTTCCATGCCACCTGGTATAATTCCAGAACCAATAATTGTTGCCACACAATCACCAGCCAAAGCAGCGTTGTTAAAGCCGATCAGCATAGCACGCGCAGTTTCAGGTTTTTTTAGGATCCTCAACGTAACTTCAGTAATCACACCAAGCAAACCTTCGGAACCCGAGATAATCCCCAAAAGATCATAACCTTCAGAGCCCAAATATTTACCGCCCAGCTTTATAATATCACCATTCATCAATACCATTTCAAGCCCAAGTAAATTATTCGTTGTAAGGCCATATTTTAAACAATGGACCCCTCCGGAGTTTTCCGCCACATTGCCACCAATAGAACAAACAATTTGACTTGATGGGTCAGGTGCATAATAAAAATCAGCGTCGGATACTGCTTCGCTGATTGACAAATTGGTCACACCAGGCTGCGTAATAACAGCCCGATTAGCATAATCAATATTCAAGATTTTATTAAACTTACCAAGACCTAACATAACTGCATCAGCGAGCGGGAGTGCGCCCCCAGAAAGTGATGTTCCAGCTCCTCGAGCAACTATTTTAACTCCTATTTCATTGCAAAATGTTAGTATCCTTGAAATTTGTGCAGTAGTCTCTGGCAAAACAACAATCAAGGGTAACTGTCGATAAGCTGATAAACCATCACATTCGTATGCGCGTAAACCTGCAGAATCAATAATTACACTATCCCCAAATTCTCCCCGAGGAACAATTTGCTGGAGACGTTCAATTATTTCAGAACGTTGAGCAATTATATTGGCATCCGGGATTGGCATGCGCATTTGAACTACCTCTTTACATAATTATTAAAAAATAACGTACAGGATAGTAATGCTTATACAAAGAAAAACTAGGATTTTTGTGAGAAGACTCTGATCTGGCTAAATTATTACTGCTTATAAGATCAATAATCTAGCCCTGGCGAGCTTTAAACCTTGGGTTCTGCTTATTTATAACATACAGACGCCCCCGACGACGAACAACACGACAATTTTTGTCTCTTACTTTTGCTGACTTAAGTGAACTACGCACCTTCATTTTCCCGCCCTCATTTAATTTGGTCTCAATCTAGACATAGACAGACGCCGGAAACTAGTCATCCAAGTCCTATATGTCAACGTATACCGTCACTTCTTTAAATATTTTTTATCTCCAGTAGGAGATCAATTAATTAGTTTTAGGTACCTGACCTTTATTTCTTGTATGTATGAGAGATTAAATACTAAATGGAATTTAAATAATCTTAAAAACAATATCTATTTATAGTTCGTATTAACTATTATTAATAACAATAATTCTGACAACACTACTTAAAGGTCACGCAAGACATAAGGATGGTGGGCGTGGTAGGGATTGAACCTACGACCCCCTCGATGTCACCGAGGTGCTCTCCCGCTGAGCTACACGCCCATCTTTATAAAGGAAGCCGATTTATATTGATTTTTTTATATTGTGCAAGCGCCGGATGAAAATCGTTACTTCAATAACTAGCAAAACATGTTATCTATTAGGGAAAATTTTGGGATCTTATACCGCACTGCTTCCGATAAACTAATGGACAAACAAGTCAATCAAGCTTTTGATTTAGATCGCCCAAGTTCGCAAACAATACCGTTCGTTTTTTCCTCGCCTCACAGCGGGACAAACTACTTAGAATCTTTCATTACGAGCTCAAAACTGGATCTATTAACACTCCGCCGATCTGAAGATAGCTTTGTGGATGATTTATATGCAGAGGCACCAAATTACGGAGCACCTCTGCTAAAAGCACTATTCCCGCGTGCATACCTCGATCCTAATCGTGAGCCCTATGAACTTGATCAAGAAATGTTTGCAGAAGCTTTGCCAAATTTTGTTAACACAAATAGCCCACGCGTGTATTCTGGCTTAGGTACAATCCCACGAGTAGTTACAAACGGTAATGAAATATACCGAGAAAAATTATCATTTGACGAAGCTAATCATCGAATTAACTCTTATTATTTTCCATACCACTCCACTTTAGAAAACCTGATTGGCGAAACTAAATTTAAATTTGGAAAATGTATTTTAATCGATTGCCACTCAATGCCTTCTATTAGCAACCAAATTAATACTAACAAACACGGCGAACCGGTCGATATTGTTTTAGGCAACAAGCATGGTAAAACGTGCGCGCACGAACTCATGCAATTTGTCGAAAGCCATTTAACGAATCTAGGTTTTATCGTCCATCAAAATCATCCCTATGCAGGCGGATATACAACAAAACATTATGGCAATCCAAACAATGGCATCCATACTCTGCAAATAGAAATTAATCGAGCCAGTTATATGAATGAGGAGACAATAACTCGGAAACCTGATTTTTTAATCATAAAACATAAATTATCGGATTTATTACGGGCTTTAGCAGGTGCTAGATTTAATTTTTAAACAGCCCTACCTAGTGTATTGGCATAGTATTTGCTAATTCTAATACAAAAGCTGTCTGATGCTTATAAAACTAAATAATAATAGGTGTGAAAATGATACGAATTACTTTGATATTACTATCAACTTTTATCTCACTCCTGGCCTCTGGAATGATGCCGATCGCAGCGGAGACTACAAAAGTTGCTAAAAAAACAAACCAAAACAAATCGTTAGCAGTTACCGATCACCTTTTATGCCAGAATCAAACCCATAGGTTTGAAAAGGCACTAAGAATTCCACCATATTTGCTCACCGCTATTTCTTTAGCGGAAGCTGGTAAATGGAATAAAAAAACTAAGGCATTATCTGCCTGGCCATGGACTATAATGGCTAAAGGAAAAACTTTCTATATGCCGTCAAAACAAACTGCTATCTCCAAAGTTCGTTTATTGCAGGCTGAAGGTATTAAAAATATTGATATAGGCTGTATGCAGATAAATCTTTATTACCACCCTAAGGCTTTTGAAGACCTGAATGCAGCATTTGATCCTGAACGGAATGTTGGTTACGCCGCTAATTTTCTTGCTGCACTTAATCAAACCACTCTTTCATGGCCACAAGCCGCGGCTAATTATCACTCCACAACTATATCAAAAAATAAGGTTTATCTCAATAAAGTATTGGGTTTGTGGCAAAAAATTAGTAATAAAAATATACATAATTCTGGATTTCACTTGTCACCTGATCCAGCTTATTCAGATCTCATGAGCCGGTCAGCCCAAACAGCTGTCTTGAAATCAAGGTTCCGGGCACGGTTGCATGCCGAGCGTAACGCTAAAAAGCCTGACAAAAAAAAACAGGACCTGAAAGCTTGGCGTCGTGGTCGTTTCGAGAAAGATTTGTATAAAACAGCTATAGCACTAAAAAAAGCTAAGCGAGCGGCAACCGATAAAAATTACCTGAATCAAGGGAAGAAAAGTTTTTCACAGATCCGCAAGACTCAACTTTCACAATGGCGCAAAACTCGTAATAGTACAGCTTTTAGAAAAAAAGTAAATAATTAACCAAGAAAATTTAGTTTTGTTTAATTAAACCTAAAATCACTTTTAACTATCAATTTATAGCCAGGTGGAAAATCAATAATTACATTAATTACCAGAGATTACAGTGATGATTTTGCAATAAAAGATTGTAAACATCTTAACCAGCGATATTACTTTTAGTAATATTTTTTTCTACTAAATATGGAGTTATATAGTTTGTCTAAAACAAATACTGGCCATGAAACGGTTAAAATGAAATTATCCGCAACCTGCCCAAGCCATTCTAGAGCTGATATTATTGTAGGTGACCATGAAATTATTACGGATGAGCCCGAAGCTCGCGGAGGTTCAAATTTAGGGGCTGCTCCTGTGCAGACATTCATGGCTTCTTTAATTGGCTGCACAAATGTAATTACGAACAAATGCGCACATGACCTGGGAATTGAGATTAGCTCAATGCAAATAGAGATGGAGGCTGAAATTGATCGACGGGGAATGATGCTGACAGAGGCTGTAGAAGTTCCATTCCCATCCATAACCCTTAATATTGAGGTAAAAACAAATGCTACAGACCCTGAATGGGATCAAGTCATAGAGTATCTTCATAAATTTTGCCCTATCGCTGTAGCTCTACGAGCTAGCGGAACTAATATTATAGAAAATTGGAATTTAATTAGGGACTAAAAGGTGAGCTCTATACTACCTAGATGGCAAGACAGCCCAAAACGTCCACATACGGGCGTAATTGAAGAATTACTTAGCCCAGCAAACATGCGCATTATCGATGTTGGTTGCGGTGCCGGCCAAATGACCCGTGCCCTAACAACGATGGGGGGTGAAGTAATAGGAATTGATCCAGGCAAACGTCAACTTGAACGTGCAACCGCTGCACAGCCTGCAGGTAGTGAGATGTATATCTGCGGTATAGCAGAGGCTCTCCCTTTTGATAATCAGTCGATAGATATTATCTTTTTCTTCAATAGCTTTCACCATGTCCCGCATAATAATTTTTCTAACGCCATAAACGAATCAAACCGAGTTTTGAGGCCGGGTGGCAAATTATTTTTTTCAGAGCCAATCGCAGATGGGCCCCAATTCGAGTTAAGCAAGTTGATCAATGATGAAACGGAAATTCGAGCGCTAGCCTACGAGAGCATACTTAGCGCGTCTAAAAACGGCTTTCGAGCAATATCCGAACTGATTTATATAACTGAGAGCCGACATGAGAATTTTGAGAGTTTTAAGTCTAATTCAACTTCTATAAACCCTGCGAGAGATGTCATTTTTGAGAAACACAACACTGAAATCCGAGATAGATTCGAAACATTCAGCACCAAAGACCAAGGCTATTTTATATTTAACCATCCCATCCGAAGCAATTTATTTGAACGCCGCTAAACTCTAGCTAACTTGGTTCATTAGTAGCTAATTATTCGTCAAATTATAATTTCAGCTACTGGCTTACAGATTTTTAAAACCTTTACCTTCTTCCGCTAGTCTTTTAAGCAAGCTTGAAGGCTTAACCCAATCTCCATATTTCTTATTCAAATCACACACCTTCTTATAAACTTCGGGTAACCCAATAAGATCAGCATAAAACATTGGACCACCCCAATATCTTGGAAAGCCATAACCATAATGCCAAATGACATCAATATCACTAGAGCGCGCAGCCAAACCTTCTTCGAGCACCTGGGCACCGGTATTAATCATTGAATATAAATACGTCTCCAGAATTTCCTCATCAGAGAATTTACGCCGCTCATAGCCTAGTTCTGCCGATGTTTTAACAATCAAGTCTTCAATTATCTGATCAGGTTCGCCCTTGCGGCTACCATCACCATACTTATACCAACCAGCACTTGTTTTCTGACCATAACGTCCTGTCTCATAGACCCTATCTATAATGACAGACTGACGGCGACTACCGTATAATTTCTTTTGTTCTTGGCGAATAAGAAAGCGTACATCAACACCGGCTAAATCATTCATAGCGAAAGGGCCCATTGGAAAGCCAAACTCATATATGACTTTATCAATCTTCCAAGGAAGGGCTCCTTCTTCAACCATAAACTCAGCAATACGAGCTGAAATATGCAACATACGATTACCAACAAAGCCATCGCCGATTCCTACTAAAACACCAGTCTTTCCAATTATTTTAGCGAGCCGCATTATGGTCGCAAGGGTCTCTTTTGAGCTCTTTTCTGTGCGAACATTTTCAAGTAATTTCATTACGTTAGCAGGACTAAAAAAGTGAGTGCCGCAAATTTTATCAGGACGCTCGGTTGCACTCGCTATTTCATTTATATTTAAAGTAGACGTATTACTTGCAAGAATAGTTTCAGGTTTACAAACAGCATCTAGCTCAGCAAAGATTTTCTTTTTTAAATCCATATCCTCAAAAACGGCTTCAATGACAATATCGACGTCCTCTATATCTTTATAATTTGTCGTACCCGTAATTAAACTGAGACAATTATCCATATTTTCTTTTGTAATTCTGCCACTTGAGACCGAACCTGCATAATTATCCCGAACCTTTTCTAGGCCCGCCTCAAGGGCAATTTTATCCACATCAACAACTACGACAGGGATACCTGCATTAGCAAAATTCATTGCAATTCCCCCTCCCATTGTTCCACTTCCAATAATCGCAGATTTTTTAATTTCCTGAGTTTTGGTGTCTTTGGGGATATCAGGAATTTTTGCAGCTTCGCGCTCAGAAAAAAACATATAGCGCATAGATTTTCCTTCATCACTGTCACGCAAGCGAACAAATACCTCCCTTTCATTTTCTAAACCAGCTTTAAAATCCATTTTTGTTGATGCTTCAACCGTGTTGATACACTCAAAAGGTGATTCCATATTCCGCGATTTCCGGGAAATCCTTGTCCGCCAATCTTCAAATATTTTTGGATCAACGTTCATCACTTTTTCATTTTGATCACAAGTACGACGCGGCTCCTGATTACTATTGGCTTGCTCAGTTGCAAACTCCATCGCTCGAGCCAGCAAGTCGCCTTCAACAATGTCATCAATGGCTCCCGCTTCAAGAGCTCTATTCGCGTCTATCGGTTTTCCTGTAACTATCATTTCAAGTGCTAATTCTACCCCAGCCAAACGGGGTAATCTCTGCGTCCCTCCACCACCAGGAATAAAACCAAGGTTGACCTCTGGTTGGCCGACTTTAACGGTTGGTAACGCCAACCGATAATGACAACCCATAGCAAGCTCCATACCACCACCAAGCGCTAATCCATTTATTGCTGCTACAACAGGCTTTGGGGAATTTTCAATTTCTTGAATAAGGTCTTCTAGCTCTGGAACCCCATCAGGTGTTTTCTTCCCAAATTCGCTAATATCTGCTCCGGCAACAAATATACGGCCTTCACCGGTGATAACGACAGCCTTACATGCGTCATCCTGCATACAAGCCTCTATGTATTGTGAGACCCCTTTCTTAGCTTCAAAATTCATGGCATTTGCAGGGGGATTATTTATGGTAATGACGCCTATACCGTTTTTTTTTTCAAATCTAATAACATCAGTCATTATTCAATAATCTTTCGTTTATAAGTTTTGTTTGTTCCATTTTTCAATCAATCACGGTTATGTGGTTGATTAAAATCAAGATCCGGACCTTTAGCAATAATACCACTAGGATTCAAGTTTGGCATTAGGTAGTAATAACCACGCTTTATTTGTTCAAAATTTGTCACTTCAGCAATACCGGGGTATTGATAGAGCTCCAGCGTAAAATTCCAAAGGTTTGGATACTCGTATATATGTTTTTTATTGCATTTAAAATGACCAAAATAAACGATGTCAAAACGCAATAAAGTAGAGAACAAACGCCAATCCGCCTCCGTAAGTCGATCCCCAATTAAATAACGGTTAGAGCTTAGTTTTTCTTCCAACATATCTAACGTAGAAAATAATTTTTCATATGCTTCTTCGTAGGCCTCCTGGGTTGCAGCAAAGCCAGTTCGATAAACCCCATTATTCACATTAGAATAAATTAAATCATTAATTTCGTCTATTTCCAGCCTTAATTCACTAGGATAGAAATCTACTTTATTTTTAGTTAAATCATTAAATGCGGCGTTAAACATTCTTATGATTTCAGAGGACTCATTGTTGA